>JAJYGB010000379.1 GCA_021785235.1 Bacteroidota bacterium | reverse complement strand
ATCCAATTGCCGCGGTCCCACCCGTATAAAGAAAAGGCGCTGAACAGCATCGGCCGTCCAGCGCCTGTTGAGGCAATGTCAACTCATCAATTCGTGCTGACGTCAGAAAGGTTGGGGTCTTTCGTTTGCGTCTTAGCCTTCTGTTCGGTGAACTTCAGTTCTCCGGAACGCTTGTCGATCTTGACTTTAACCAGCATTCCTTCGGTGAAAGTTCCTTTCAGCATCTCCTCGGCGAGGGGGTCTTCAAGAAACCGCTGGACTGCTCTCCTCAGCGGACGGGCGCCATACGCAGGATCGAACCCTTTCTCGGCAAGAAAATCCTTCGCGGGCTTCGTAAGCTCGAGCTTGACGCCCAGCGTCGCGAGTCTCTTGCGCAAGCTTTCGGTATGAATATCGATGATCTTCTTTATATCGTCGCTCTCGAGAGAGTGGAATATGATGACGTCGTCGATCCTGTTCATGAATTCGGGGTTGAACAGGCGTTTCATCGCCTCTTCGATCACATTTTTCATCGAAGTGTATCTGTCCTCGATAGTCGCCTGACCGAACCCGAACGATCCGGCGGGCTTAATTTCACGCGTGCCGACGTTAGTCGTCATGATAAGAATGACGTTCTTGAAATCCACACGTCTCCCGAGGCTGTCGGTTAGGATACCGTCGTCCAGGACCTGAAGCAGAATATTGAACACGTCGGGATGCGCCTTCTCGATCTCGTCGAGCAAAACGACGCTGTACGGTTTGCGGCGCACCTTTTCGGTGAGCTGCCCACCCTCCTCGTAGCCGACGTATCCCGGAGGAGCTCCGACGAGCCGGCTCACATTGAATTTCTCCATGTACTCGGACATATCAATTCTGACGAGCGCGTCCTCTGAATCGAACAGGTACCGCGCCAGGGCCTTCGCGAGTTCCGTTTTGCCGACACCGGTGGGGCCGGCGAAAATGAACGAGCCTATCGGCCTCTTGGGGTCTTTGAGCCCGGCTCTCGCCCGCCGAATCGCCTTGCTGAGCTTAGTTATGGCCTCATCCTGGCCTACAACAACCTTGGTAAGTTCTTCGGACATTTTGAGAAGCTTGACCGATTCGCTTTCGGCAATCTTATTGACGGGGATGCCGGTCATCATCGCAACGACATCGGCCACATGGTCTTCCGTCACTTCGTGGATTGTCGTCTCGGCCTTCAGTTCCCATTCGCGCTTCGCGATCTCCAGATCGGAAAGGAGTTTCTTTTCCAGATCGCGCAGGCGCGCGGCTTCCTCGAAATCCTGTGTCTTTACGACTTTATTCTTCTGCTGCTTTATCTTTTCAATTTCTTCCTCAAGCTGGACGATCTCCTTCGGCGCGATGATATTCGCCAGATGAATGCGCGAACCGGCCTCGTCCATAACGTCTATCGCCTTGTCCGGGAGGAACCTGTCGGTCATATACCGGTCGCTAAGTTTCACGGCGGAGTCAATTGCTTTGTCTGTAAACTTGACGTTGTGGTGTTCCTCGTATTTCTGCTTGATGTTGTTCAAAATCTGGATCGTCTCGTCGACGGTGGTCGGCTCCACCATAATTTTCTGGAAGCGGCGGTCGAGGGCGCCGTCTTTCTCGATGTATTGACGGTAATCGTCAAGCGTCGTGGCGCCGATGCACTGTATTTCGCCGCGCGCGAGGGCCGGCTTGAACATGTTGGAGGCATCGAGCGAACCCGAGGCTCCGCCCGCTCCGACGATTGTGTGAAGCTCATCTATAAAAAGTATTACATCTTTAGCCTTTTCAAGCTCGTTCAATACGGCTTTCATGCGCTCTTCAAACTGACCGCGGTATTTTGTTCCGGCGACAAGAGCAGCCAGATCGAGCGTGACCACGCGCTTGTTGTGAAGAACGCGAGAAACCTTTTTTTGAACTATCCTGAGAGCCAGCCCTTCCGCGATCGCCGTCTTGCCTACTCCAGGTTCGCCGATCAGCACGGGGTTGTTCTTTTTCCTTCGGGCCAGAACCTGTGCGACCCTTTCGATTTCCTTCTCGCGTCCGATTATCGGGTCGAGCTTGTCCTCCATGGCGAGCTTGGTCAGATCCCTGCCGAAGTTGTCGAGCACAGGTGTCTTCGACTTCTCACCTTTACGCTGTTCCGTGGAGCTGGATCCTCCCGAGCCGTGCTGAGCCGCCTGTGCGGCCGGCTGCGACGGCCTGCCGTTGATGATATTGTCGAGTTCCTGCCGGACGCTGTCATATGTGACATTAAACTGGTGCAGAATCTGCGAGGCAACGTTGTCGTCGTCGCGAAGCAGGGAGAGAAGCAGATGTTCCGTCCCGATGACGTCAGATTTATATAGCTTTGCCTCCAAATACGTAATCTTCAAGACTTTTTCGGCCTGCTTGGTCAGCGGTATATTGCCGATTGTGAGCGTGCCTCCCGAAGTGCGGACGGTATCCTCGACCGCCTTCTTCAGCTTATAGAGGTCGACTCCGAGATTACGGAGGATCTTAACGGCAATACCTTCTCCCTCGCGAATGATTCCGAGGAGAAGGTGCTCGGTACCGATAAAATCATGTCCGAGCCTCAAAGCCTCTTCGCGGCTGAGCCTGATTACATCCTGCACGCGATTCGAGAAATTACCTTCCATTTCGTACCTGATATTTTAGTTGTTCTGCTAATTTTAACACAATCGAGCTTAAGCAAGTTTCAATCTTATGCGTCACACGTCAAACGCTCACAAAGTCAATTTAAAATAGGATGGGGGCATTATCAAACAAGCTGTATGACGCACGACCCGAACCTATCTACTACTAATTTCGGAAATGCCCAGTCAAAATCAAGTCAGGTATAGTTCGGCTCCAGACCGTTCAAATCAAGATTACGTCCAAATACGTTCCGTTTGGCATGATTCCTTTGAAAAATCGCCGCCGGCGGTTAAATTAAACCGCTTCGATTTCTCATTTTAACGTGGGCTGAACGTGAAAATTGACAGACTGATTCAAATTCTCCTGCCTCACGACGAGAAGTTCTACTCGTTCTTTGAGGACATGACGAAACTTCTTCAGAAGGCGTCGATCGCCCTTAAGAAAATAGCCGACTCCGATCCCATTCAAACCAAAGCTCTCGTCGACGAGATCGAAGACCTGGAGCACCAGGCCGACGAGGTGACTCATAGAATCTTCGCGGAACTCAACGCGACTTTTGTCACACCCTTCGACCGCGAAGACATCCACGCACTCGCGTCGTCACTCGACGACATCATGGACTATATCAACGGGAGCGCATCAAGGTTTGTGCTTTACAACGTGAAGGCCGCGACCCAGTATATGCGGCGATTGATGGAAATAATCCAGCTTCAGGTGGAAGTTGTCGGAAGGGGAGTTTCCTACCTTAAAGACTTCAAGAATCAAAAATTGCTTCAGGAGGTATTGAAGAAAGTCAACGAATACGAAAACGATGCGGATACGGTATTCAGTCTCGCCGTCGCGGACCTCTTCGAAAACGAGAAGAACGCCATTGAACTAATAAAGCTTAAGGAAATATACATTGGATTGGAAACGGCGACAGATCGGTGTGAAGACGTCGCTAACGTCCTCGAATCGATACTGATAAAACATGCCTGATATCGCCTTTTTCAGATGCTGACACTAGTCGTTCTAATCATACTCGTCGCGCTTGTCTTCGATTTCCTGAACGGATTTCACGATTCCGCGAATTCAATTGCCACAATTGTCTCAACGCGCGTTCTGTCCCCCCGAAAGGCCGTAGCTTGGGCGGCTTTTTTCAACTTCGTCGCCGCATTTCTGTTCACTTTGAAAGTCGCCGGCACGCTCGGCAAAGGGTTGGTTGAGCTTAACGAGGTCAGCGTGTATGTAATACTAGGCGGATTGGTCGGAGCAATAGTCTGGGACATCATAACTTGGTACTACGGCCTGCCGACGAGCTCGTCACATGCTCTGATGGGCGGATACGCCGGAGCTGCGGTGGCGAAGGCTGGTTTCTCCGCAATAATTCCTCACGGCTGGACTCTCACGCTGATATTCATAGTGGTCGCTCCGGTGATGGGACTCATAATAGCTTTTCTGCTGATGACTGGCGTGATGTGGCTGTTCCACAGCAGGTCTTCGACCAAAGTTAACGGCGCGTTTCGTAAACTGCAGCTGCTCTCCGCGGCGTTTCTCAGCCTGGGCCATGGTACAAATGACGCGCAGAAGACTATGGGAATTATAACAGGACTTTTGGTCACGTCGGGTTATCTCAGCACCTTCCATGTACCGATCTGGGTAGTCCTTATTTGCCACTTTGCAATTGCCATGGGCACGCTTTTCGGCGGCTGGAGAATAGTTAAGACAATGGGACAGAAGATCACCAAGCTGAGACCCGTCGACGGTTTCTGCGCAGAAACCGCGGGTGGAATTACACTTATGCTCGGAACGTTTCTCGGCATTCCCATCAGCACGACGCATACAATAAATGGCGGGATAATGGGGGTTGGGGCAACAAGGCGTGTTTCGGCCGTACGGTGGGGCGTAGCAGGTAACATCATCCTGGCATGGATCCTTACAATTCCGATGGCCGCTTTGATCGGCGCCGGCGCCTACAAGATAATAGAGCTGTTCATTAGGTAGCGACTCTCCAGAAGAATCTCTCCCGGGAAATCACCCCCACGCTACTTCCCCTCGGTGCGGCCAGCCCCGCCACTCTCTCCGGAAGACAAGTGCTCGTAATTCGGGTCAGTGCGCGTCCAGCCAGTTCGGCCCGGTGCCGACGTCGACCTCCACAGGTACGCTTAGCTTCAGCGCGTTTATCATCTCTTCTCGAACGAGCGTCTCGAGTTTCTTGACCTCGTCCTTCGGAGCTTCAAACACAAGTTCGTCGTGCACCTGGAGTATCATCCTCGATTTCATCTTCTGCTTTTCCATCTCGTGAAAGATGCCGACCATCGCCAGCTTGATCATGTCGGCGGCGGTTCCCTGGATGGGCATATTGATCGCCTGCCTCTCTTCGGCATTGCGGACGGCGGAGTTCTTGCTGTTTATGTTCGCGAGGTAGCGCCGCCTTCCCAGAAGCGTCTCGACATATCCGTGCTTGCGCGCGAATTCGATGGTGCCGTCTATATATTCCCTTACTCTCGGGAAGCGCCGGAAATATGTGTCGATGACTTCCTTCGCCTCGCCCTGCGAGATTCGAAGCCTGATCTTGAGGCCGTACGGACCTATGCCGTACAACAACCCGAAGTTGACTTCCTTGGCCTTGCGGCGCATGTCCGGCGTTACTTTGTCGGGAGGAACGCCGAACACCTTCGACGCGGTGGTCCGGTGTATGTCCTCGTGTTTCTGAAAGGCTTCCATCATACCTTCATCTTTGCATATGTGCGCCATGATCCGTAGCTCGATTTGCGAGTAGTCGGCCGACATCATCACCCAGCCTTTTTCGCCGGGAACAAACGCCTTGCGGATCTCCTTCCCCATCTCTCCGCGGATTGGAATATTCTGGAGGTTCGGATCGGACGAGCTGAGCCTGCCGGTCGCGGCGACCGTCTGGTTGAACGAGGTATGCAGCCTCCCGGAGCGCGCGTTGATCAGAGCCGGCAGCGCGTCGACGTAGGTCGACTTGAGTTTCGTGAGCTTGCGGTAAGCGAGTATGCTCTCGGCGATCGGGTGCTGCGCGCTCAGCTCTTCCAGGACGAAAACGTCCGTGGAGAAACCGGTCTTCGTCTTCTTGTTCGTCGGGAGGTTCATCTTATTGAAAAGGACATCGCCGAGTTGTTTCGGAGAGCCGATATTGAACTCCTCGCCGGCCAGCTTGTAGATTTCGCCGCTTAGATTCTCGATCATCCGTTCGAGCTCTTTTGAAATCTGACTGAGAATCGCCGTATCTATCCTGACGCCGGTCTTCTCGATTTCGGTGAGCACCTCTATGAGAGGAAACTCCATTTTAACGCACAGATCGAGGAGGCTGGATTCCTCGAGTTTCTTCCTGAGAGCCGTTGTAAGTTGAAGCGCGATGTCCGCGTCTTCCCCGGAATACTCGGCTACGACCTCCGGCGGCACCTCGCGCATGTTTTTCTGGTTCTTTCCCTTTCCGATAAGCTCTTCTATAGGGACCGGTTTGTACTTCAAGTATTCCTTCGCAAGTGCGTCAAGGTTGTGCGCCCCGTCCGCGTTCACGACGTAAGCGGCGACCATCGAATCGAACTCCACTCCGCGAGTACGTATGTCGTAATTAGAAAGCACGAGCATGTCGTACTTCAGGTTCTGCCCAACCTTCCGGATCTTTGAAGACTCGAAGACCGGCTTTAGAAGCTTCACTGCGTCCTTTACGTTCACGCCGTGCCGGCCGCCGGCTTCAGAGAAGAGATCGCCTCCTTCCGAGGCAATGTTGACGTAATAAGCCTCATGTGGTTTGACGGAGAAGGAGATTCCCACGAGCTTCGCGTTCAACGCGTCGACGCTTGTCGTCTCGGTATCCATCGAGACAACCTCCGCTTTCTTCAGCTTCTCGGCCAGCTTCGCGAGCTCTTCCGCGTCGGTGATGAGTTTGTAGTCGTGTCTCACGGTTGAAATTGTCCTGTACTCTTCCTCGTGTGGCTCGGGCTCTTCTGCTTCCGCGGTCTCTTCCGTCTTGGAGGCGTGCACGGCTGTGATCTGCTGGGCCCTGCGGATCAGAGATTTGAACTCGAGCTCGTTGAACAGGCGCGATATCTCCGCCTGATCCGGATTTTTTTCCTTCAGCGAGTGGAAATCCACGCCGAGAGGCACATCGGTCTTTATCGTCACCAGCCATTTAGAAAGGAGAGCCATATCCTTTCCGGTTTTCAGCTTCTCACGGAGCGCCGGCTTGTCGACCTTGTCCGCGTTCGCGAGCACCTTCTCAAGCGAGCCGTACTTTTGTATGAGCGGTATGGCGGTCTTTTCGCCGACGCCTTTTATTCCGGGGACATTGTCTACGGCGTCACCGGTAAGCGCGAGGACATCGATTACGCTCGATGGTCTCACGCCAAACTTCATCTCGACCCCCTTCTCATCGACAATCTCGACATCCATCCCGCTCTTGCCCGGTTTATACATCTTCACTCTTGGTGTTATGAGCTGCATGAAGTCCTTGTCGCCCGTTACCATGAAGACATTAATATCTTCCTTCTCCGCGAGCGCGGCGAGAGTTCCGATTACATCATCGGCTTCGTAGCCGGGTCTCTCGACGGTGGGCACTCCGAAGGCCTTGAGCATTCTCTTTATATGATCGAGCTGCGATGCCATTTCTTCGGGCATCTTCTCACGTGTCGCTTTGTATTCCGGATACTTCTTATGACGGAAGGTCGGCTCGGGCGTGTCGAATACCGCCACGAGGTAATCCGGCTTCTCGTCGGAGAGTACCTTCAACAGGTAATTGGCGAATCCGAATACGGCGCTGGTATTTTGTCCTTTCGAATTTATGAGCGGCCTTCCGATCATGCCGAAATAGGCACGGTATGCCAGGGCCGTTCCGTCAAGTATGAAAAATCTCTTCGCGGGCAATATCAACTCCTCTTTGACTCAATTTAGAAAGATCGCGATTGAAAAGCTTGATGTGTTGTGGGCGATTGTTCCTGGTTTGTAGTCCGTGGTTCTTAGTTCTTGGTCGGCCGCGTGCCGTCTTTGACTTTTGAGATTTGACTTTTGACTTGCTTCAAGTTTGTACTTCATGTAACCCTAAACTAATTTAACAAAAAAGGAGGACCGATGTCGGAACAACCTGTTACCGCAGATCAACCGCCTGAGGAAAAGATGTCCTTCATGGACAGGGCCGCGGGTGTTTTTTACGAACCATCGCAGGTATTTCAGTCGCTCAAGAACGACGGAGTGAAAACCATCGACTGGCTGGTCCCTCTTGCGATTCTGGCTATCCTCGTCTCGCTGGCCACCTATGTGAATTTCAGTACGCCGGATCTTCGCATGCAATTTGTTCAGATGCAGGAGCAGAGGATCGAGAAATCCGTGAACGAAGGAAAGATGACCGCCGATCAGGCCCAGCAAGCCAGGGACCGTATGGAGGGCTCGTCAGGTATGTTCATGGCTTTCGGAATATTAGGCGCCATTGTCGGCATTTCGATAATGTTCTTTATTACGGCGGGTGTATGGCTCCTCGTGGGAAAATATTTCCTTAAGGGGACATCGATGACCTACGCTCACGCCATGGGGATCGCCGGGACTTCGAGCTGGATAATGGCGGTGGGAACGGTTGTAGGGATAGTGATAGCCGTTATGTTCTCCCGATTTGACGGCGGCTTACATCTCGGACTGTTGACTCAGATGGACAACGAGAACAAGGTGTATGTTCTTTTGAGGAACGTCAATCTGTTCACGCTCTGGAATCTCGCGGCGAGCGCGATTGGAATAACCGTCTTCTCAGGCAAAAAGGGATTCCAGTCCTATGTGTGGGTTTTTGGAATTTGGGCGGTCCTGGTACTGGCAAATACTCTCCTGCTTGGCGGGATATTCGGATAAGGCCCCCAGTACAAGCAGGGTATCTTGTTCGGGCGGGGGCAGGTCCCTCGCCCGTTTTGTCAATATCTCACTCTCGGATACGGCCCGACAGTTCACTGCGCGACCATTTTTTCTTCGAGATGATAATCGCGCGCGCCCAGACGACATTCCCCAAGGTATTCCAAAGCAGTACG
>JAJYGB010000317.1 GCA_021785235.1 Bacteroidota bacterium | reverse complement strand
ATGAGAGGAAAGAGAAACAACCGTTGACATAGACTGCCGGTTTGCCCGCTTCCAGTGGCAACACGAAAACGCGGAGACATTCCCACCAACCACAAACAAGCAAAATCGCTTCGATTTTCACCATTTTATGGACTCAGAAGAGGGAAGATTAACTTTGCGCCCCGCTTTTCATCGTCCTCTTAACCACATATTCCGCCCCTTCGACCCCAGCTCCGAGCCCGAAGCCCACTAGAAATCCCTGAGCAAGGTCATAGTAAATCATCTGGGCAAGATTGAAGCGAGGTATGTTCGGGTTCGCGGCGAAAATGAAATAGAAGATGATTGTCACGAGCGTGAATCCTATAGCGAACAGAGAACTTATAGCGAACAACCTGCTCAGTATCGTACCGGCAAGTTTCGGCATGTAATACCTGGCGAAGAAGAAAACCGAGGATGCCATCGCGACGAAGTATAAGACATCCTGCCAAATGAAATCCCAATTTCCCAGATGCAACGCGACCTCGTTCAGAACGAGAAGGACAACGAAGATGATCGCCGCCATCCACAATTTCAAGAAGCGGAAGCTCGAGAAGAGGAATCCCCCGATGATACCGAACGATAGAAACTGATAACCGACGCGATTGGAATTGAAGATCCCCCGACCGAAAAAGATCAGGCCGATCAGGATGGCGCCGACAGCAGCGAGGAGCGCGTCCAGCAGGAATTCAATTATCTTATCTTTTTTCATTTCACTCCCTTTTGATTTCTTCCCGATTGTTTGTAGAAAGCAGCGGTCTGTCGAATGCCATCGATGTAAGAAGTGGCATTCAGGCCAAAGGCGCCCCGAATTTTTGACGAATCGAAAATATAATCGTACTCATTCTGGTACAACATTTCCGAAATTTCGTGTATAGTTCTGTCAAACATGCCCGCAGGTCTCAGCATCCATCTCGACAGGACCGAGTAGGTCCGTTCCGAACCGAAAGCGTCAGCTGCGAGAGCGGCAAACTCCCGTCCCGTCGGCGGGTCCGGTGCTGTGGGCAAGTGCCAGACCTGTCCGTACGCATCGTCGGATGTCGACAACCTGTAAAGCGCTTCGGCCATGTCGAGCGTAAAAGTGTATGAGTGTTTCCTGTCAGCTCGCGCGAGCACGTTGGGCTTCTTACCTTCGACCAGACGGTTGAATACCAGAGAGTTTGGAACGGCCACCTTTTCAGCGAAAGGTCCGTAGAAGTCTGCCGCTCGGGCAATCAGAGCGCGGAGGCTTCCTCTTTTCACCTCGTCCATCAGCTTTGTGGCGATCGCCGCTCGAATCTCGCCCTTCTTGCTGGATGGATTGTATGTCGTCGACTCGGTCATCGGACCCTCGACTTTGCCGTACGCGTAAACGTTGTCAAAGAAAACCAGCTTCGAGCCGCTTCGCTTACAAGCCTCTATCGTGTTCGACATGATCCGAGGCCACAGCTCCGACCATACTCTCCTGTCGTATTTCAAACCGACGCACAGGAAGACAACCGATGAACCTTCGACGGCAGCTATCGTTTGGGCCGGCAGAGACACATCTGCTTTCACGGCGGTGGCGCCTTCCATAGAGCTTCCGCTCCTTGATACCAGCCTTACGCTTTCGCCCTCGGCGATGAGACGCTTCGCCAGCTCATCCGCGACAACTCCGCCAGCTCCAAGGACTGCGTTCAAACTCATTCTACCTCCTGGTCCACGATAACTTAGCATGAGAGGTCGTGCATTTCAAACATTGATACACATTCCTGAATCGACAACCATGATGTTGGCACGGTCGATCCAGACTGCACCCGGGCCGGCCGCAGAAATCAGAGGACGAGCAAGAGTCCGATGGCAGCGATGATTCCCATTCCGCCGCCGAAGTAGAACGCAAATGACGGTCCTAAATGTTGCCAGAGTTCTCCCGCGATGAAAGAAGCAGGGAAGAGGCCGATTCCGAGGATCATGGCATGAAGTCCGATCGCCGTGGCGCGAATCTCGGCAGGTGCGAGATCGGCAACAAGCGCCTTCTCGATACCCTCCGTAAAACCGCTATAGAGTCCGTAGATTCCGAAGAGTCCCCACAGGAACCAGGTGTGCTGAGGTCCCGAGACAAAGGCGAAACCGAGATAAACGAGCCCGTAAAAAACGTGCCCTAATACGAGAAGTCTCTTCCGCCCGATTCTGTCCGACAATCGTCCCGCCGGATAAGATACCGCGCCGTACACGACGTTGTAGAGAAGGTAAAGAAGAATTGCAGTGGCCGGTGTGAAACCGATATCCTTCGAGCGAAGGAGGAGGAAGGTGTTCGACGAATTCCCAAGCGTAAAGATGAACGCCACTATGAGAAACAGCTGGAGCTTGCGCGGCAGGACTTTCCATTTGAAAGAAGGCGGTTTTCTATCGGTGGTTTCCACCTTATTCTCACGTGCGAAGAACAGAAGTAGCACGCCGATAGCGGCCGGGACAAGCGACCAAAGGAAAACCTTCGAATACGCCCCGGAATAATGAGTGAGGAATAAATACGCAAGCACAACGCCTATCGCGGCGCCTGCCGTATCCATGGTGCGATGCAGACCGAATGCGGTTCCCTTCTTCGCCGGATCGATGCTGTCCGCTATGAGTGCGTCACGCGGGGCGGTCCGGATGCCTTTACCGAGCCTGTCCACGATGCGCCCCGCGAAAACGAAGCCCCAGCTGTTGGCAACATATAGGAGAAATTTGCCTACGGCTGAGGACGAATAACCGCTGATCGCCAGAATTTTCCTCTTCTTAAATTTGTCTGAGATATATCCCGAGAAAACTTTCAGGATGCTTGCTACACTTTCGGCGACGCCTTCGATGAGACCTAGGACTGCAGGGCTCGCGCCGAGTACCGACGTAAGAAAGAAGGGGATGAGCGGGTACACCATTTCGCTGGCGATGTCGGTGAAGAAGGATGTAAGGCCAAGTATGATGACGTTAAACATAATTCAGATCCATTCAGCTTCCACTGTATTCTCATTGACGACGTTCCCGGTGTTTAGTGTCGTCTTCGGTTCTAGGAGCAAGGCGTGCACCTCCTCGTCTGCAACCGGCATGTGCTCGACTCCCTTCGGGACTATGAAGAATTCGCCCTCTGTCAAAAGTATGTCACCACTTCGAAGCTTAATCCGAAGTTTTCCCCTTAGAACGAGAAACATTTCGTCCTCGTTTTCATGCGAATGCCAGATGAACTCGCCTTTCAGCTTCACGAGCTTGACAAACGAGTCGTTGATCTCACCAACAATCTTCGGGTGCCAGTATTCAGAGATCAGCCCGAGTTTTTCGACGAGATTTATCTTATCCATCGCAGTAGATCCTCCGTGCTAAGGAATGAAGTATCATTGTAAATAGCGAAGGCGACGTTGTCGCCGGCTACGAATTCATTTTAACAAAGGTCAGTAATACCTCAAAGTCGAACTCGCGACGTTAATCCAAATTCGTCGGGCGGTGAGGACTCAATGGAACCAATGATGTGCACCATAAAACGAAACATCAACCGCGGATTGAGCATTGACATTCTTGTATGCGGAAGATACCTTCAATCGAGCGCTTCTTCTTATCATCAATAGCACATCCTAATTAATACTGCACCGTACCACACAACATCCATAGACATCCGGCCGAAGCGGCCCATTATAATCTCATCGACCGGACAAGCGGGAAATGTTCCGATAGATGCAGAGATGAAATCGATTTCATATGACAACAACAGTATGCTACCCACATCGAGGATTCTGCTCGCTACTAGTCCCATAGAAAGGAGACATGGAATATGACTGAATCAAGTGGAAATCAGACGAATCATAGCCTTCCGCGGCTCGGCGAAATGGCGCCTGACTTCGAGGCTGTGACGACACAAGGCGTGCTCAGGCTTTCCGACTTCAAAGGGAGCTGGCTCGTCCTCTTTTCTCATCCGGCAGACTTCACACCAGTTTGCACAACGGAGTTCGTCGCTTTTGCGCAGATTTATCCCGAACTACAGAAGAAGAACACCCAACTCCTCGGCCTAAGCGTCGACTCCGTCTCGTCACACATCGCGTGGGTCCGCAACATCGAGGAGAAACTCGGCGTGAAGATCCCGTTCCCGATTATTGCCGACCTGAACAAAGAAGTCGCGATGAAGTACGGCATGATCATGCCCGGCGAAAGCAAGACTGAGACGACACGCTGCGTCTTCATCATCGATCCGAACGGCAAACTGCGGGCGATGATTTACTATCCTCTCACGACCGGCAGAAACATGCAGGAAATCCTGAGAGTGATAGACGCTCTCCAAACAACCGACAAGAATCAGGTCGCGACACCGGCGAACTGGAAACCGGGCGACAAGGTCGTGGTTCCCGCACCGAACACGACGGCGACGGCGGAACAGCGCGTGAAGGACAAGAGTCTCGAAGTCGTCGATTGGTACTTAAGCAAGAAGGCGATCTGAAAATGGCTTGCATCAATCCGGACGGAACGCTGACTGAAGCAGCCTTGAGTCTGATGACGGTTATAGAAGACCATCATTCGCTGGAAGAGGTCGCCGGTGTCAGCGGCATTCCGCTGTACCTCGTCAGAGCTACCGCGAGAGACCTCATCAATGCTGGGCTCGCCGTGGAAAAGGACGTTCTTTACTATCTCACTGAAGATGGTTCCGCGAGGCTGAAAAAGGCGAGGAGCGATTCTCCAACGGGAGCTTAAATTCAGACGAGAGGTCAGTCTCGCTTCAATTGGCACATGTTTGAACCAAGCCTCTGAGGGGATAGGTTAACTAAAAACGAAAGGAGTGAGCCGGGCCAAAAAGCTAATCAGCTTCGAATGCGGTTCGCCGCCGGATATATCCGGCGGCCGAATCTCGCCGGCATGAACCCTCCTTGTTTATGCTTTTCAACTGTCATATTATATCGAGTAAACGAGTTGCTGAGGTTGCCCAGAAAGCCCCTTTCGGCTGATATTTCCCATAATTCAAGAAAAGTGAACGATGCAGAGAACGCACGAACCGCAAGATAAGGTGATTCAGAAAAAGTATGAGGTGCTGCGCGACCTTGAGGGTACAGTGCAGGGGCTAATCGCACGCCATGTATCGAAACGCGAGCTCTGGTATCCGTCCGAATTTCTCCCCGCAGATCAGGGAAGCGGCGACGATAAGCAGATCTGCGAGCTTCGCAAGCGCGCCGAAGGCATCAGCGACGGCGCACGAGCAGCCATTTCGCTGAACATACTTACTGAGGAAGGACTTCCTCATTTCTACAGGCTCATCTTCCACGCACTCGGTGAGGACCCGACATGGAAAGAGTGGAACGGTCTTTGGACAGCCGAGGAGGACAGACACGGTAACGTACTCCGCGACTACATAAGGGACTCCAGATTGCTCAAGTTTTCCGCGCTTGAGCGACTGCAGTTCGATTACATCAAATCCGGCTTCCATCCTCCGTGGAACGGTGACCCCTACAAGATTTTTGTTTACACGAGCGCTCAGGAGAAGGCGACATTTATCTCACACACCAACACCGGAAAACTCGTTGGGGAACAGGAGCCGCTTCTCTATACTATCACGCAGAAAATCGCCCAGGATGAAGCGAGGCACTACGCGTTTTACCTGAACGTCTTCAGAGAAATCATAGCGCGTGATCCGAACGTCGCCCTGGAGTGCGCCGCGACCGTCATGCCGAGCATCGACATGCCGGGAATTTCTATGGCCAACTTCAACGACTATTCGGATGTCGTGCGCCGCTCCGGTATTTACGGACCGAGAGATTACCAGAAGATCGTGGAACAGCTGATCAGTTCATGGAACATCGAATTCCTGACACAGCTCAATTCGATCGGCGCGAAAGCCCAAGAAAAGATAATGTCTATACCGGCGCGGCTTCAGAAGGTGGCGGAATTCATCGAGTCCCGGGTTAACGCCAAGAGTTTCACATTTGACCTGATCTTCGGCCGAATACTTGAGATGGCCTGAACTTATCAATCCGATGGGCGCAGGTATGAATGAATCCGCGCCCTAGCAAACGCATCATATCATATAAAGCATGATGCTCCCCGTATATCTGGATGCCACCGGTAATTACTTCAAGGACACCCGACAAACCGACGGACGCCTCCCCGCCAGATGCCTGAGCAAGTTATTTTCTCCTCGCGTAAGCCGGGCTTGCGCCGGGGGAGAGCAGGCTTTTTCCATGAATACGATTACTAAAGGAATAAAGAAATGGCAAAAGATAGAGTGTTGTTTCACCTTGACGAAGGGGCGAAGGGCCGCGCGGATCTTGCCCTGCACAATATAGAGAATCTCATTACCGACCTCGGCCAGGAAAATGTGGAAGTCGAGTTGGTGTCAAACTCAGAAGGGGTAACGGCATTCCTGAAAGTACCCAATCTTCATGGGGCGATGGTCGAGCGGCTTGCTGCGAAAGGCGTCAGGTTCACCGCGTGTGACAATTCTCTTCGCCAGCTCCACCTCACAAAAGAAGCCCTGGTGAATCAAATTGAGATCGTTCCCGCCGGTGTCGGGGAACTCGCAAGGAAGCAGGCAGAGGGATGGGCATACATACGCCCATAAGAATGATGAAACCTGACCGAGAGCTGTATTTTTATGATTTGAGGAAAGAAGCATGACTCCTTTAACAGCCGTGATATATTCTCTCCTTTTCGGCCTTCTTCACGGAATCCTTCCGGACGAACACACTTGGCCGATCACTTTCAGTTATGCGATTGGCGGAGCGAGCGGAAGGGAAGGAATGAAAGCTGGACTTTACTTTTCTGCGGCTTTCACGTTGCAGAGGATGCTCCTCGCCGAAGCCGCGTATCTCGCGCTCGCGCCGTTCCTCCTCTCGCCGACCATAAACGGCATCGTTTATGTGATAGTCGGGATTGCGATGTCCGCCGCAGGCTTCATTGTGGTAGGAAAAAATCGCTATCCCCATTTGCATATCTTCGGTCATCACCACGACAAGGCCCGCGACATGGGGACATCCATGTCCGTTCTCTCAAAACACCACAAGGAATCCGCCGTACCAGGCTCAGGCCCCTTGCCCGCGAAGTGGACTATCATCCACGGCTTCATCGCCGGCTTCGGATTCGGAGGATTCTCGCTCTTCGTGAACACGGTTGCCGCGCCCGCGATGCGTAGCCCGTGGTTCGGTTTCGTTCCCGGACTCGCTTTCGGCGTAGGTACGACTCTCATGCTGATAATAGTAGGATATCTTTTCGGGGCATCGATGAAGTGGACTCACCTCTTGAGTGAGCAGGAAGTTAAGCAGATAGGAGCACAGACCGGAGGGAGGACTCTGTTCTTCGGCGGAATCCTCTTCGCAGCTTTTGGAGTAGTGACATTTCTTGGTTTGGACCGCCATCTCCCCGTCGATGAAGGATACGTGCTGATCGGATTGTTCATGATCGTGATCGCGATCCCGGCTTTCATATACACGCTGAAAGAAGTAATCTCTCTGAGGAAGAAGTAAAGAAGCGGACCGGCTATCAGCGCGGATATGGCCTTAAATTATTTCCCGGTAGAGTCCGCATACGGAGTAAGGCATACCATTCTTTCCTTACCGTATTGATCTCCGAATTGTCCTTCGGAACCTTCCATGATCTAGCGCAGACGACCGGGCGTTCTTACGGCCCCGGTCTCCTGAGTCGCGCTCTCAAATGTCTGTCGTAACCCGGGTTCTCTGAAGTGGCCATCTGCAACTCGTAGTCGATGACATTCTCGAGGAATCGAAACTTGCGGCCGGATTTTACCGTTCGGGGATCGTTTGAAATAATCACGCTCGATAGCAACAGCTCGATTCCATTTCCATCCGACATTTTTGCCTGGCCCCTGAGCAATTCCATCCGACCGCTCTTCTGAGAGTTCACAAGCTCGAATACACCGTCTCCCTTATCGATCAGGAACCCGGATTCCCAGAACACCGGCTGGCCGTTATCTTCCCCGGAAGACTTTATCCATGTTCGCTGCTCGTAGTGGATCACATGGTCCTTGTCGTTCCTAGTGAAGACAAGGCCCTCATCATAATCGACGGGTCTTATCGTCGGATACTCGGCGATTCCCGTTCCTTCCCACTTACCTATTATGAAGCCGAAATCTGATATAGTAACAGACATTTATATGCTCCCAGAGTTAGTGGATCCTTCATGAAAGTTTTCTGTAAACAGTACCAATGTAGTCTACAAAATCCGGCTCGATTCCCTCTGCCCTGATAAGAGATTGGATCTGAGCTCTATGATGGATGGAATGATAATTCAGTTGCAGCGCGATATCTTTGAGCGGAGCTGTCCACTCACCGCCATCGAAGCCGACGAATTGTTTTTCTTCGTACATTTGCTCCTCGCTCCTTTCTCCGATATACGCGGTCCAGATCCGAAGGCTGTCGTTCCACTTTTCTTCAAGATCACCTGACGCGTAAAGAGGCTCCCACCAGTCCATCGCTGGCGCGTTTGGATCTCGCACTATCCTCGCCATCCACTTGTACTGTGAATTGATGAGATGGCTGAACAATCTTATCGCTTCCGCGGGATCTCGCATCTCGCGCATCTTAACCAGGACCATCTTATTGGCGTGATCGTTATACATGAATGTATCCAGCAAATACTGTTTCATCTCCATGCCATATCACCACTTATTTTCGTACGATTCAATTCTTGTACAGCGCTCCGAAATTACTAA
>JAJYGB010000227.1 GCA_021785235.1 Bacteroidota bacterium | reverse complement strand
AGGAAACGAGAAACATCCGTTGAACTCCAAGGTCGTCGGCAGGGACGGGAACATGGAAGAGCTTGTCTGGCGGGCCGGCGGAGAAGGAGTCGCGGCAGGAATGTACGCGCGCGAGCTCTCAAAAGTCATCGCAAATTTGGAAAAGGCGAAAGCCCACGCCGCGAATGGGCACCAAGCTAAAACCGTTGAGCTTCTCATTAAGTATTTCAAAACCGGCGATCCCTCCGATTGGGAATCCTTCAATATCAGCTGGCTGAAAGACGCCTCGAACGTCGACTTCATACTCGGGTTCATAGAAGTCTACATGGATCCGCGCGGACAGAAGGGGAAATTCGAGTCGGTCATATATTTCACCAACAAGGTGCAGACCATGCTCATGCGGAAGCTGGCGGCCAACGCGCAATATTTTGAGAACCGCGCTCCGTGGAAAGACGATTACAAGAAGAAGGATGTCATTGCTCCGATAGCGAACGTCGTGAACGTGATCGTCGAGACCGGCGACGCCGGCCCGATAAGTGCGATAGGTATCAATCTCCCTAACGAGCAATCGATCCGGCAAACGTACGGTTCGAAGAGTGTCCTGCTCCACAACGTCGTTGCAGCGTACAAAGCCTCCGAGCCCAAGGGATTATTAGAAGAATTCTGCTTCAGCCGGGAAGAGATAAAGCGCGCCAAAAAATACGGGCAGACAGCGGACGACTTGCTCACCGGCATGCACGAAGTCCTGGGCCATGCGTCCGGAAAGGTAAGCGGCACGCTGAAAGGCGATCCCGCCGATCATTTGCCTGGGTATTACTCGACGCTTGAGGAGGCGCGGGCCGATCTTGTGGCACTGTGGAATGTCTTCGACGCGAAGTTGAAAAAGTTGAAGATGGTTGCGTCGGATGATGTGGGAAAAGAGATGTATGACGCCTATGTCAGAAACGTTTTCCTGCAGCTCCGAAGAATTCCAACCGGAGACCAGCTTGAAGAAGACCACATGAAGAACCGGCAGATGGTCGTCAGCTACATCATGCGGAATTCGGATGTCATAGAAGTCGTGAAGAGGCGGAAGAAGACCTACTTCCAGATCACCGATTATGACGGGATGCGTGAAATGGTCGGAAGACTTCTGTCGGAGGTCATGAGGATAAAAGCAGAGGGAGATCTTCCGGCCGGGAAGAATCTCGTCGACACTTACGGACTTAAGATTAACACAGCGTGGCGCGACGAGGTTATGAAACGCGTCAAGAAGTTGAATATGTCCGCTTATACCGGCTTTGTCATGCCCGATTTGAAAGCTGTCGTCGACAAGAAAGGGAATATCGTCGACGTGAAAGTGGAGTATCCGCTGGACCTTACGAAACAGATGCTTGATTATTCAGGAGCGGTCCGATAGCTTTCCCGCGCAGGGCAATTGCAGGGAAGAGTCCGTAGTACCAATCGATGCACCAGTCAGGGAGGTGTGTGCGTATGAAACGGATCGTATTGTCGATTTTGCTTTCCGCGATGGCGGCAGTGATCGTCACATGCTCGGAAAAGTCGACGGGCCCCGGCAATCAGGATGTAGGTGCGAAACTCTATCAGATCAAGGGCTGCCTGTCCTCGGCTAAACTGGCAATAGCCGGTCTCCCCGATTCCTGCTTCGGCTATCGGTTCGGCGATACTCTGGTGGTCGAATTCTGTTTAACCGGGAATTGCTGCCCCGACTCCAACAGGTTCACCCTCACCGGCGAGACGAGGGGCGATACGATTTTCGTCGCGGCGGCGGATACGGCGGAACGGTTGTGCTACTGCATCTGTGATTACCGCGTGCGAGCGGAATTTACCAACCTGGTCCTCAATCACTATCGGTTCATCTGCCGGCGATCAGACGACAGCGGAAAGGTTTATTACGACGAAGCTGTCTACAGAGCTCCGGCGGGTGAGTGATCAAGTCCCGCTGTCGACGTCCGGACGTTGATCCGACCTCTGGATGACGGCGGAGTCTGAACGGAAGTTTGCATTACGAGAAGAATAGTGCTTACAGCCGCGCTTACAGTTCTTGCGTTGACGTAGAACGCATGCACCGACATCTCTTCAACGCCGTCCGGTACTCAGCCGACCGCGTCAATCCGCCAGGTCAGCGGCTGCCATGGAATTTCGGTTGACAACGCAAGTCAGCCGGACTCCTGGTTCACGTACCAATTCTATGACACTCTGATCGTCAGTGTTTGCCTGACAGGGAACTGCTGTCCCGACTCAAACAGGTTCAGGTTTTCATACGACGTCAGTAACGATACGGTGTTCATTGTCACATCCGATACCGCCGGCATCCTCTGCAACTACATATGTCCTTATGCGGTGAATGCCGAGTTCATGGACCTTCCTCTCGGTCATTACGTCGTAATTGTGACACGGGCTGATTACAACGACAGGATTGTCTTTTAAAATGCCGATGTCTATCGGCGCCGGCGTTTGGACCGAACCCCGCGAGATCTCTCTTAATTAATTCGGCATCTCGCCGCGGTTTACTATATTTGTCATGGACAAACACCGGAGTGAATCGTGGACTATCCCAAACTGTCGGCACATGTCGATTCGAGAAAAGATGAATTTCTCAAAGAACTGGGAACTATTCTAAGGATACAAAGCATCTCCGCCGATCCGTCGAAAAAAGGGGAGATGGTTCGTTGTGCGGAGACAATCGCCGGTATGATGAGCTCTGCAGGAATCGAAAACGTCAGGTTGTTTCAAACCGAAGGTAATCCTTTGGTTTATGGCGACCACATTCACGCCGGCGACAAACCGACAGTGCTTGTTTACGGTCACTACGACGTCCAGCCGGTGGATCCTCTTTCAGAATGGGTGACCCCGCCTTTCGAACCAACCGTTAAAGGAGCCGACCTCTACGCGCGCGGATCGACCGACGACAAAGGACAACTCTTCATCCATCTGAAGGCGTTCGAATCTTTCAGGACGCTCTTCAAAAGTCTACCCGTCAACCTGAAGTACATTTTCGAGGGAGAGGAAGAAATCGGCAGTGTCCATCTCGAACCGTTCATACGCTCTCACGCCGAGCTGCTCAATGCGGATGTCGTAGTGATTTCCGATACCTCGATGTACGGACGTGACATGCCGACGATCTGTTACGGACTCCGCGGTATGGCGTATATCGAACTTACCGTCGAGAACGCGGGGATCGATCTGCATTCGGGCTCGTTCGGCGGCGCTGTCGAGAACCCGGTTCACGTCCTTGCGGATATAATCTCGAAACTCCACGACAAGTACGCCCGGGTTACCGTGCCGCATTTCTACGACGATGTGCTTGATGTCTCTAAGCAGGAGCGCGGTGAAATCGCCAGGCTGCCTTACACCGATGAAGAATTTCTCCGTCAGTCCGGTGCAGTCGCGCCGTACGGTGAGTATGGCTACACGACCAACGAACGTCTCTGGATCAGGCCCACTCTCGATGTCAACGGGATTTACGGTGGGTTCACGGGAGAAGGAGCGAAAACAATTATCCCGGCGAAGGCAACTGCAAAGATCAGCATGCGGCTCGTCCCTAATCAGCGCTCCTCGAAGATTATCGAGCTTTTCGAAACACATGTTCGACAAATTGCTCCGCCTACCGTCAAGGTTGCCGTAAAGAAGATGCACAGCGGCGAGCCGGCTCTGACGCCGATCGATCATCCCGCCGTGAGGGCTGCGTCAGATGCTCTTGAGCTTGTATTCGGCAAAAAACCTTATTTCATCCGTGAGGGCGGATCGATACCCGAGGTCTTGACTTTTCAGCAAGCACTTGACGCGCCGGTGGTCCTCCTCGGATTCGGTTTGCCGGACGAGAACAGTCATGCACCGAACGAGCACCTCTACCTGAGACATTTCTTTGACGGGATAAAAACTGTAGCCGTTCTTTACGAGAAACTCGGCCGGAGATGAGAAAGTGGCCGCCACCTGAAGGCGACAGCCACTTCTTTTCTCCTGTTCCTTATTTCTGACTTCTAATTTCTATCTACTGCCGACTCACTCTTCAATCTTCCCGGTCCTGATTTCATTTACTATCCTGTCGGCGTGGTAGATATACTTCAACGCCTGCGGAATCGCATCGGAGTGGACCGCGACAGCACGGTTGACCGAAGGAACATAGATGAAATTGCCTGGAAGACTTTCGATGTTGCCGTCGAAAATAAGTCCGACGAATTGTCGCTTCTCGTTTATGACCGGGCTTCCCGAGTTGCCGCCGATAATGTCGCTTGTCATCACAAAATCAAGCGGCGTGCTCAGATTGAAGTCCGCCGGCGGATTCTGCCAGACAGACGGCAGACTCCATGGATATTTCTTCCCGAATCCGTAATACCTGTTGTACATCCCGTAAAAAGTCGTCATGGGCGGAGCGATGGTCCCGTTGTAAGGATATCCTTCGACGACGCCGTCGGCAATTCTCAGTGTGAAGGTCGCATCCGGGGGAATGGATGTGCCGTAGACCTCGTACATTGCCCTGCCGAGTGACAAGTTGTCCGAGGTCTCTTCGGCGGAGAGTCTCTCGTATTTGTTCTCTATCTCGGCATTCTGGGCTTTTGTCGTCACAACGTATCGAATGAACGGATCTGTCGAATTCAAAATGACGCTCGGACTCTCACCCAGCATGGCGGCAACCTTGCTGCTGTCACCTAGCGAGCTTTTGCTGGAAAGATATTCGGCTGCATCCTTTGGTGTTCGTCCGTCGAGGAGTTGATCGAAAGCTTTGTTACCCTCGCCGAGTGTGGACTGCAAATTCCCCAGTTGAAACGCAAGGAGCTCTTTCTCGAAACTGCGGTCGAAATCTGAAGGGAAGAATTTTGACTTATACGTTGCAAGTTTGTCGCCCCTCATGTCGTAAGGTCGTTCAGATTCCGGACGGCTCATTGCGTTGGCGTAGTCCACCAATTTTGCAGCTAACCGGAAGTATGACGACGAACCGTAACCGGAGAGCTCGCCCGCCAGATGCTTGTCAAATATGGAAGATTTATCTTTTTCGACTTTAGCCAGATCTTCCCATATTTTTCCGAAATTTTCTTCCAGAGCCGGGTTCTTCTCCACCTCGGACTTGAAGCCACGTTCAAACGCCTCTTTCCTTGCCATCAGGTACGGATCCCGGAGCCCTTGCAGCATACCGGTGTATGCCTTCAATGAGTTTGAGGTGAAAAAGAGTCTGTTCTCGTACTTCATTTTCATCTCAGGGTGCCGTGCGATGTAATCCGAGTACATATCCTGCATTCGCTGGAGAGTCTGCACAATAAAGGGGTAGGCGTAGTCGCGGTTGAACTTGAGTTGTGCGACTGAAACAAGTCTTCCGGTTCTCCCGGGATTCCCGATGACGAACACAGGCTCGCCTTCATGCGCTCCGTTTTGACTCCACGTGAAGTAGTCGTTGGTATGAAGCGGTTTCCCGTCATTGCCGTAAATCCTGAACAGCGCGCAATCGAGATCGTAACGTGGGTAGGTGAAGTTGTCGTAATCGCCTCCGAAATATGCGACGATCATCTGCGGAGCAAACACAAGCCTGACGTCAGTATACCGGTGATAACCGTATAGTGAATAGCGGCCTCCGTTGTAAAAAGTCACCACCTGGAATATCATGGAGTCAGCCGGGTTGGACTCCTTGAACTTGGCGCGGTACTCGTTTTCCAGCCTGCGCATTTCAGCGTTCCCGTTGGCTACTTTCGCGCGCGCGGTCGGTCCGGTCTCGAAAGCTTTCTGGACTTCGGCGGTCACGTCTTTGATGAGAACCAGCTGGTCCGCGTAAAATCCATCGACCTTTCTTTCGTCCGCGAGAGTCGCGGCATAAAAACCGCTGTCGGGAAGATCTTCTCCCGGGCGATTGACTTTTTCCAGCGCCATCCTGGCGCAGTGATGATTCGTCAGAACGAGGCCGTCTTCGGAGATAAATGAAGCCGAGCACCCCGGCAGCCGGAGGGCCGCCAGACGCGTCTTAGCAAACCACGCCGAGTCGGGCGAAAACTTATACTCTTCTCTGAATTCGTTGATCGGCGGATAGTCGAATGTCCACATCTTGCCGTTGTCGAAGTTGCTGGCGGTAACGGTGTCGGGATTGAAGTAAAGTTGTGGCGAGGACTTCGTCGCCTGGTAAGTTGAGCAACCTGCTAACATAATTAGGGCTGCCGTGAAGGTAAAGAAAACGGATCTTGCAAAGGTACTTTTCATTATGGCCCCTTTGTTTTTTTGTCGCTTCGAATTTAAGGGAATTAGTCGAGAAAATCGTCTGCGCAAATGATCACATTTGCCGCGAGCGAGACCTCCTCCCCCGCCGGCCGGATGTTGACTTTGCCTTGCTCCAGGCGCTCACGTGAAAGCTTTCAATGTTGTTATTTCTGCCCGAAATTGATATATTTCCGCAGCCGAAGGAATTGCCGATTGGGCCCCTGGCCTTCGGGACAAGAGTGCGGCATACCAAATAGAGGAGCGCAACAATGAATTCGAGAATTGTTAAAGAGTTTTTGATCGTTACTGTCCTGGCGGTCACTTTCGTAGCTTGCCAGAAGAGCGCACCGGTTGAGGTGCCCCCTCTGCAGAGCTACAGAGACGCGCTGAACCTTTTTGCCATAAGTGTACCGGCAGATTGGCAGCAGTCAAGTGAACCAGGCAAACTGAACATCTATAACTCTCAAGATGCATGGAATAAATTCGCGGATCCTTCATCGAGTTCTAAACCCGGGGTAAGAATTTATATTTATGCCCAGGACATCGGAGGGCAGAGACTTCAGGATGTCGTGGAACAATTCAAGGACAATTTGAGACAGCAACAGGCACAGATCGACCCTGATGTCCAAACGACGCTGGCCGGAATACCCGCGGTAAAAATACCGTACGCGTTGAGGATCGACAACAGGAACACAATTTACGGATCTGCCGTCCTCGCTGTCGCAGACAGCATCGAATATGGCTACGAATGTCAGGGCTTCAACAAGGAGTTCAAACGTTACGCTCCGATTTTCGACACCGTGCAGACGACCTACCAGATTATCCCGAAGGCCGTTGCCAAACAGCAGTTGCCTGAAGATCTTATTCCTTCGTCGACCTTCGCCACATACCAGAACGATGTTTTTTCGATTCAGTACCCCGCCAACTTCACGGCGACTCCGAAAGGAGCCTCCGGCGATCTGCAGTCGTCGGTTATTGTTCAGGGGTATCGCGTTGACTGCACGATCCAGGTGGACGTTCTGGATGCCAAGAAGTTGACTGTTGAGAAGGTATTTGACCAGAACAAAGGCAAGTATCCGAACGTTTCGGGCACCAAGAAGATCCAGCTTGATGGTTTGGAAGCTTACCAGATCAATTATTCCACGATGAGAGGCATTCAAAGCCGTGCCTACTTCGTCGTGAAGAACAACAAATGGATCAGGGTGACTCTTAACTGGGCGACTGAGATGCAGAAAGATTTCCTGCCCGCGTTTGAGAAGGCGGTATCAAGCCTGAGATTGAAATAATGATGACAGCTCATGGCTCGTAGTTCATAGCTGGCAAATGGCGGCTATGAGCTATGAGCCGTGGACTCAGATTTAAGGTGGTTCACTCACTTTTTGGAGACGGGGTACGCTTCTTTAACGTCGCTCACCGCGGCTTCTCCGCAGCGGCTCCCGAAAACACCATGATGGCATTTGAGAAGGCCATGAAAGCCGGTGCCAATATGCTGGAGATGGACGTCATGCTAACCGCCGACGGACAGGTCATCGTTTTCCATGACTACAGGCTGGGGAGAACGACAAACGGGACGGGCCTTGTCAGCAGGCTTCCGGCGTCGCAAATAAGGTCGTTGGATGCCGGCATCTGGTTCGATGGAAGATTCCGTGAAGAGAGGGTGCCGTTGCTCGACGAGGTTCTGGAGCTGGCGAAAGGGAAGGTCAGGCTTAATATTGAGATGAAGCATCGCAGGCACAACGGCGTCGCCGCGCTTGTCGAAAAGTGTATCAGGTTGGTGGAACGCCATCACATGAGCGACGAGGTGATGTTCACTTCATTCAATCTCGAGGCACTCCGGCTCCTTCATTACGGGAAGCCGCACCTGCGGCTCGCCCCGCTCTATCGGCATAATCTCAATCCGACCCCGCGCTCGTTTCCTTTGCAGTACGGCGCGCAGGGGGTTGTACTGAACCATCTCTTCCTGAACACGACAGTGGTGAAGGAATTCCATACCCGCGGCCTTATCGTCTTTGTGTACACGGTGAACGGTCTGCGGAGGATAGAAAAAATGATCAGAATGGGAGTAGACGGAGTTATCTCCGACAATCCCGCGCTGGTAAGCTCGATCGCAGGAAGACTGGCAGGTTAGATCCTGTTCCTTTTTGCGAAATGTTGGTATGAGGGGAAGTCGGTGTAAGTTTCGTTCGATCCGTTCGTTCGTTTTATCGTCACTTGCGGTTCACCCTCCGTTATCCTTCCTATGGGCCTGATGTATCCCTCGAGTGAGTAAAGTTTCTGATAATCACTCTCGGCAATCGTGAAGATGAGCTCGTAGTCCTCTCCGCCGTAGAGCGCGTAGGCGAGGGGATCCTCGTTAAACTCCTTTGCCGTTCGCTTCGTGATGGGATCAAGCGGGATGAACTCTTCATCGAGTGAAGCCGATACCCTGCTCGCCCTGCAGATGTGAAGCATATCGGAGACGAGCCCGTCGCTGACGTCGATCATCGAGTGAACTCTGATCTTGTCGGTTATGTCCCTGGACAACTTCAGCTGTGGCTCGGG
>JAJYGB010000551.1 GCA_021785235.1 Bacteroidota bacterium | reverse complement strand
GGAAAGGGTTGCAGTCAATGCTCCGAAAAGTCCGGCAACCTTGAAGCCTATAAAAGTCGCCGTTATCACCACTGGACCTGGAGTGATTTGACCGAGCACTATTCCGTCTGAAAATTCCTTCGGCGTGAGCCAGTGGAAAGTGAGCACGACTTCCTTGTAGATAAACGGAAGCATTGTGTATCCGTTGCCAAAAGTCAGGAGCCCAATCTTGAAGAGGACGCCGTCCATGATAGCAACCGCGGGAGCGAATAGGTAAATAGACGTGTTGACTACGATTAAAACTGCCGACAGCCATACGACCCAAGTGTGTGTTACCGAATAGTTCTTCAATTGACCAGCCATGGGAAGTCGGCGCTTACCTTTCTTCCTTACAAGCTGTTTCGAGTACATCCCGTACCCGACTGTAGCAAGAACCCCCGCTGCGAGAATCACAACTATGTTCACATTCAATATCAGAAGCAGAAGAGCCACGGCGGACACGGATAGATACCTCAGGTCCTTCACGCCGGACCTGTATATGTCCACAATCACCTTAATGATCAGGGCTATCATTATGGAAGAAAGCCCCCGCAACACTATTCGCACCAACGGCAGCTCCCCGAATCGCAGATAGAGGACACTTAGCAAAACCATAAGACCAAACGACGGGAGAATGAAAAGAAGCATTGCAAGAAAAGAGCCGCGGACGCGTCTTATCAGAAAACCGAGGTACGAAACGAAATCAACGAAGGTGGCACCCGGCATAACCTGGCCCACCGCGATCCCTTCAGTGATGTCCCTATCAGTCAGGAGTTTCAGCTTGTCCACAAACTGACGTTTTCCCATGGAGTAAACCATTGGACCATACGAAAAGCCCATTAGCAGGAAGGATAGCCAAACTTTTTTCTTGGCCCTATTCGAATTATCCGATTTGGGATTCAAATTCCGAGAAGAATGTTCCATCTATTGTACACAGAATATAGGAGATCACACGCGATTTTTCGATAGCCGTTGGAATTGGCCCATCCGACTCCTATTTCCGCGTGCTGTCCGACCAACGACGTCGGGGCAGGTTCGGTTTGCATGGAGACCGGCGGTGGTTCTTTGGTATCGTAGGAGATTATTCAACGCGCCATTTCCTTTCCTCTTGACATTGTTCTCCTGATGCGCTATATTTCAGTAATAATTCCTATTATTATAACTAACAAGGAGGAAATAAAATGGCAAAAGCACTCAAGGGATCGAAGACCTACGACAATCTGAAAGAGGGCTTCGCTGGAGAGTCCCAGGCGAACCGGCGCTACCTATACTTCGCGCGCCACGCCGACATCGAAGGATATCCCGATGTTGCCGGCGTCTTCCGCGATACGGCTGAAGGCGAAACAGGTCATGCGTTCGGACATTTCGACTTCCTGAAGGAAGTCGGCGACCCCGTCACGAACGTCCCGGTTGGCGACACGAAGATGAACCTGAAATCTGCGGTTACGGGCGAGACGTACGAGTACACCGAGATGTACCCCGGTTTCGCGAAGACGGCCAGAGCAGAAGGCTTCGAGGAGATCGCGACATGGTTCGAGACACTCGCGCGCGCGGAGAAATCGCACGCCGGAAGATTCCAGAAGGCGCTCGACACCCTCGGAAAGTAATTGGATGAAGTCCGCACGAGCCTGCCTCCGGAAACAGAGTCCGGCTCTGCGGACGAATCCCTTCCCCGAAGAAATAAGCTCAGGGAAAGATTTGAACAGGAATGGAACGAATATTTATGAGTTGTGAGACGCGAATGACCCGAATGAGATTATCACATCCCATTTCATTCTTGCTATTTGCTGAGACGACCAAGAGTTCGTGCGATTCGTGTTATTCTTTCGGCCGCTGAGGATGGCGGCCCAGGGTCTTTGACCAGCTCAGATAATTATCCGCAGACACAAAGGGTTTAAAAATGGCAACTGCTTTTGATTTCAACGCCCCGGATTTTTACAATTCGGAGTCCTATTCGAAAGAAACTGCACGCATATTCGATATTTGCAATGGCTGCAGGCTATGCTTCAACCTTTGCCCTTCATTCGATGTGTTGTTCAAGCGCATCGACGAGCTGGACGGTGAGATGGACAAGTTAGCCGACGGCGACACTAAGAAAATCGTCGACCTTTGCTACGATTGCAAACTCTGCTACCCGAAATGTCCCTACACTCCGCCTCACCATTTCATGCTGGACTTCCCGCGGCACATGCTCAGAGGCAAGGCAATCGAAGCGAAGAAGCACGGGGTTCCACTGCGGGACAAGATGCTTAGCCGCACCGATCTGCTTGGGATAGTCTCGACGAAGGTGGCGCCGATCGTGAACTGGACGCTGGAGAGCAAGCCCTTCCGGATTCTTATGGAGAAAACGGTGGGCATCCACAAGGAAAGGAACCTGCCAAAATATTCGAGCCAAACATTCAGTTCGTGGTACAAGAGACACAAGACGCAGGGAACAAGAGTTGAGAAATCAGATAATCGGGAATCGCCCAAGGTTGTTTTCTTCCATACATGCTCGGTGAACTACAATGACGTCGACACAGGGAAGGCAGCCATACAGGTTCTCGAAAAGAACGGTGTTCACGTCGAAGTGCCGCCCCAGAAATGCTGCGGGATGCCCTACCTCGATGGCGGCGATGTCGATAACGCGAAGAAGCATGCAGCGTACAACCTCGGCCAGCTCGCCGACTATGTGAAGAAAGGATACGACGTCGTATCTCCGGGACCGAGCTGCAGCTACCTCATGAAGCAAGAATACCCAATGCTCTCGGACAACCCGGACGCGAAGCTCGTCGCTGCTCACACGTTCGACATGATGGAATACCTGGCCAAATTAAACAAAGAGGGCAAATTATCCACAGATTTCAAGAAACCGCAGGGGAATGTCACATATCATCTCCCCTGTCATTTGAAGGCTCAGAATATCGGCTTTAAGTCACGCGACGTCCTCGAACTGATTCCCGACACAAAGGTGGACGTGGTCGCGAAGTGCTCCGGCCACGACGGCACCTGGAGCCTGAAAAAGGAATACTTCAAGATGTCTCTTGAGGTGGGCAAACCACTTTTCGACAAGTTCATTGACGGTGGGTCACCCGCGAGCGATTGCCCGCTTGCCCAGCTCCAGATAGAAAAGGGTTCCGGGGCGAAGCCGCGGCACCCGATACAGATTCTGCGTGACGCGTACGGCCTCGAAGTGGATCCGAAAGCCTGAAAGAAATGGACAGCAAATGAAACCAAACATCGGCATTAAAGACAGTGACCGCGCATCGGCCGTCGACATACTCAACAGATAGCTATCCGACTAATTCTTACTTCACGTGAAGACGAGGAAATTCCATTGGAGCGTTGCGGGTCCGCGCTTTCACGACCTGCACAAGTTCTTCGAATCTCTCTACAAAGAGCTTGACGATATTGTTGACAATTCAGCAACGCGGCGCACCAGCGTTGTCCCCCACAGGAGAACGCTGCTACGCTCATCACATAAAAAACATGAATAAGGTAACAAAGTGAAACAAATAGAATTCAACGAACTGAAGAACATAATAGAATACGAAAAGATCAGACAGGATTTTCGCAGCAAGATAATCGATATGAAGAACCGCCGCAGGCTGAAGGTCGGAGAGCTGGTTACGCTGACTTTTGAGAATAGGTATACGGTCACTTTCCAGATAGAAGAGATGATGCGCGTCGAGCGAATCGTCGACGACGAAAAGATCAAAGCGGAGGTCGACACTTACAACGAACTTATCCCGGGGGAGAACGAGCTCAGCGCGACTCTGTTCGTAGAAGTCGATGACCAATCCAGGATCAAGCCTGTCCTCGACTCGCTTGTCGGCATGAACAAGGAATCCGTTTACCTGAGGATCGGAGACAGGATGGTACCGGCAGTTTTCGAAGAGGGACACGCGACCGACGACAGGATAAGCGCGGTCCAGTATATCAGGTTCAAACTTACGCCTGCGGACACACAAGCCATTGCCGATCCGTCGGTCCCCGTCCATGTGATAATCAAACATAAGGGTTACAGTGCCGATGCGCCCATGTCGCGTGAAATGAGACAGGCCCTTCACGTCGATATGACCGAAGGCAGCTCGGTGAACGTTTGGCGCTGAGCCTGTGTTTTCAAATAGAGGTTACGAAACATGATTAGCGACACACACCAGAGGAAACGAAGCAAGCAGCGCGATAAGGTGCTTGACGTCGTTCGCTCAACAAAATCCCACCCGACGGCGGATTGGGTCTTTCATGAAGTGCGCAAGGAGCTCCCGAACGTGAGCCTCGCGACTGTCTACCGGAATCTCAATCTGCTTGCAGCGTCGGGTGAAATAAACGAAGTCCTTTGCGACGGCCAGCTGAGGTTTGACGCGAACAAGGACGAGCATTTCCATTTCATTTGCAGGTCCTGCAAAGGGATTTTCGATATAGACGAAACCCGCGTCGCATCACCGGACTTCAAACTCCCGCGCGGATATAGCGTCCAGGCTTTACGAATAGACTTCTACGGCATCTGCCCCGCCTGCCAAACCAGGCAGTAAGGCTTACCACCAGGGCGGAGAAAGAGGTCCCGTTTTCCCGGAGGTTAGAAGAGATTTACGCTCAACGACAGAGTCACAACGTCATCCGTGAACTTGTAATACTCGTCGTTAGAAGCGTTCACGATCCGATCATAATTCAATCCGATTGTAAACCCGGTTGGAAAACCGCCCGAGGAAAAGGCCCTGGAGAGCGCAACCGAAATATCCGAGTACTCGTCGCGCCTTTGCTTAGCTACAATGACGGTCTGGCTGGTGTCGTACGCGGGCCGGTTGTAGTCCTTGCCCGCCCTTTTCAGCCCGACGGAGAAATCGACACAGGCTAATAATGAGTCCTTCCCGAAAAGTAAATTGAATTCCTGCCCCTCGTATGAATATGGATCGTCATAGACTTCCGACAATGTATTTGAAAATTTGGCGACCGCGCTGATGTACCTGGCGCTTCCCGATGGATCCCTACGGATCAGGAAGCTTCCAGCTCCTCTCCATCCGCCTTTCGCGAAATTTACTCCGGCTCCGTAAGTCGCCTGTGTCGCGGACGGTGAATCAAGCAGGTAAGTTCTTACCGAGGCCGCGGGCGGCTGAGTGCTTCCTTTCCCCTTTCCCTTGTATCGTCCGTTCGAGTGCATCTTAATCAGGTTCTGAACGGCGGAGCTCACCGTGTCCACTCCGTAATACTTCTTGTTTCCGTAAGAACCTTCCAGATAGATGCTGACTCCCCGGGCCGGCATGAAGGAGAGGAGTGCTGTCCCGATATTCTCAAGGTTGGATAGAGAGGTTATGTAATCATACCCGGTGTAATTGATTCCGTAAATCAGCCGCAGCACGGAGATCTTCGCTATCGGGTACCGCAGGCTGGCCAGCCCGGAGGCGATGTAGTTCTGGTATGCGGCGAAGTCTCCCGAATGCGGCACGGTTCTATTGAATGAACCGGAAAAAGTCATAAAAGTCTCGAGCGAATCGATTGTCACCAACAGAGAATTTACAGCCGCCGCCGGGGCTTCTTCGCTGCTGTCCATATCGTCCGCAACCCTGCTGAGTTGTATCCTGTAATTCAGACTAAGATTATGGTTCCAATTATCCTGCTCGGGGTAGGAATTGTAGCTCGAAAGAGCTCCATCGTAGGACATATCGACGCTTGAGTAATCCCAGCCGATGTAGTTATCAAGGTTAATGTTCACACCGAGATAATTGTCAGGCACCTCGGCAAAATTCCCGAATACGTTCGAGTCGTGAGTGTAATTAAGCTGAATAGAAGAAGTGAACTGTGCCATTGAAGTGGACACGAACAGAAAAATAGACGCGGCTGCAACCCTCACGGTTTCGTCCCCTTTCCAGTGGATTCCTCGGTTTTGAATCGCACCGTCTTCGCCCAGGTGCGTTTCTCTCTCTTGATATAATCCAGATAGATCGCGCGTCCGACGACATAAATCCAGAATTGACAGTAGGTGAAGTACATCAGGAAGACCAACACGAAGTTCCTGAACGTGTCGAGACCTTCGTATGACAATACGAGTATGATTTCAAATATAAATAGGATAACAGCAAGCACCCACACGGCGGTATACGGACCCGGAAGCGGAATCGCGATTAAATGCGTCACGCTGAGGATGAAGATAAGGTCGCTGATACCGACGGCAAATAAGAAGAAGTAGTAAAGCGATAGGAGGTAGAGCACCTCGAAAGCGAGGAATTTGTTCTGAAACTGGGGAATTTCTTTGAAGAACTTCGTGACGACGTAGTTGTTTCCCCTCACCCATCTCGTCCGCTGTTTTGCCCAGACGGAAAGCGTTTCAGGCTCCTGCTCGAGCGTTACCGCGAAGGGTATATATTTTATCTTGTACCCTTTCATGTAAACCCGTATGCTCAGCTCCGAGTCCTCCGTAATCGCGTCTTCGTCCCAACCGTTCAGATCGTCCAGCAGACGCTTCCATATGACGAAATTCGTGCCGGGCAGAGTCGCGACCTTGAACATAGCCCATCGTCCGGCCTGAAGGATAGCCTGGAAACTCATCGTCTCGATACTAACGAAACGGGTAAGCCAGGTCCTGTCCTTGTTTATCGTTCGGAAGTTTCCCAGGACGGCTCCGAGATCCGGATGTAGGAGGAGTTCCGCCACCAGATATTTCAGGGCATCCGGAAGGGGCTGGTTATCGGCATCGTAAACCGCGATCACCTCCGCGTCTGTCTGCTTGAGCCCGAGATTCAACGCGCGCGATTTCCCCTTTCCACCTTCCCCCTTCGGAACGTTGTAACAGCGGACTCTTCCATCCTGTCGGGAGATGCTCTCGACAATCTCACCCGTCTTATCCGAAGAACCGTCGTTGATCACAAGTATTTCAAGCTTGTCCTTTGGATAGTCCATTTTGATCATCGCCTCGACCGTCTTACGTATGACCGTCTCTTCATTGTGAGCGGGGATAAGGATGCAAACACGGGGGCTTTCAAAATGAGTCATGGCATCTATCGACTTCTTTTCTCTGGAGGAGTTCCAATTATGAAAGAAGCCTGCTATCGTGAGAACCAGCTGATATGCAATCATGAACCAGATGAAAATTACTGAAAGGACGAAGAGCGCGCCGAGAAGAGTGGTAAAAAAGTCAAACATGAGCGACCGCCTTGCCCCGTCTGACTTTGAGGACGAAATACAGCACAATCAGAATCCCGCCCGCGATCGAGCCGAATATCGCGATCAGCGCTGACGACCAGAGGCTGGTCATGTCGATGCCATAAGAGACCGTGCTCTCCAGCACGACGAGGACCTTGTGCTGGCCTGGAGGGAGAATAATCCCGTAATGCTGCTCCTCACGGGCGACTGAGAATGAGATATCATGGTCATCGACAAGAACCGCGTACGGCATTTTTCCGAAGGAGACGGCACATCTTCCAGGCGAATCGTAGGTAAACTCAACGCCGCGCTGGAATGTGCGTTCACTCAGGAGATTGCACGATGCGGCTTCGATATGCGACTGCATCAAATCACTCTGGAACGGATTGACGTTTGCCTTCGCGATTTTCACGAAATGCTCCCCGGCCGGGATAGCGAAGTAACCCGGTTGATAGGGATAGACGATCCTGTCGTCGACGGAGACCTCGGCAACGTCATCGCTCAACCTCAGGGAGGTGGAATATGGAGCATTTATGGTGAACCCGCCGTTATTGACCTGGAAAGCCGCTTGCGGCGCGCCAGCGAATGCGAACTCGGCCACATCCTGCGGGTAGGCTGTCGCCTCCGAATAGATCGTTGTCCTCGGAGCCGCCTGTGCGGCGGAGTTGACCAGAAGGTAACTCTCAATTCCTGTCGGGGTCTTCGTCGGAAAGACACCGTTGTAATTCGACTGGCGGAATGCCAATATATTCAAATCCATCATCAAATCGGAAGAGTCCGCTCCCAGCAGCCGGCGGTAGGTGTCACCAATCGCAATGTACCGGCGCGGATCGGAGTTCCAGTTTGCTTCCGGGTCTTCCACGTTGAGCAAAAAAGTGAATTGCTTCCTCATCTGGAGTATCTGATCCATGTCGACGCCGATGGACGTCCTAAGATTGGGGAAGGTCTTTTGATCAAGTACAGTCAAAATTATCTGTGCCCCGGGTTTGTTCCTGAAGGCGTCCGTTGCCAGCGAAAGGAAATGCGAGGTCAGGCTTGTCACGAGAGATGCCCGAAAGTCTAGGAAACTCTGCCAATCCTGCGGTGAAGTCTTGTAGTAATGGGGAGAACTCTGTTGGAACAATTGCACGGGATCAAACCCGAATTTCCTTCTAAACATAGTTCGCGCGCTCTCATCGAAAGGCGTGAGCATTCTCGGGTCACCCGGCGCGCCTTCACCGCCGAAATAGAGCTCAGCTATGTTCACCCCGTCCCAGTCATGCGAGGTCAGGAATTTGTAAGTCCAATCCGAGGCGGCTCGCAGGCAAGCTGTATCCGTCAGCGCGACTGGATATCTCCAGTCAGGGCGAACATCCTCGCCCTTGTAATTCTTTTCATGCCACTGCGGATGGTCGTCATAGAATTTCTTGCTTATCTGCGGCGGCTCAATCCAGGCGTAGACTGTGATCCCATACGCATGACACAACCTTATCAGCCTGTCGTAGTCGTAAGTAAATTTCGGATATTCATGCCAGCCCGCCACGTGGATGGACCTTATTCCGCGGCTGGCCCATTCTTTCACCAGCGTTTCTATACTTATGTTTCTGCGCAGTCCCGGATCGAAATACATT
>JAJYGB010000391.1 GCA_021785235.1 Bacteroidota bacterium | reverse complement strand
AAGAAATATGGAAGATGCTGAGGCTCGAAGGAACCGCCGCGACCGCAGGCTGGGACTCCGTCGCCGAGATGAAAGTCGAAGCGGGGAAAGAGATCGGGCATCTTAAAATACTTTTCACGAAGATCGAGGATTCCGCCATCGAAGAGCAAATAAAGAAAACAGCGAGCGGGGATGTCCCTGCCGAGCAAGCGGCAAAGCCGGCTACCGCGCCGATAAAAACCCAGATTTCCATCGACGATTTTCGCAAAGTTGATCTCCGCGTCGCTAAAATAGTCGGCTGCGAGAAAGTCCCGAAGTCAGAGAAACTCCTCCGCATCGAGGTGCTGATCGGAGAGGAGAAAAGGCAGATCATCGCAGGGATTTCCAAACACTATAAACCCGAGGACCTTGTCGGGAAGAATGTAATTGTAGTTGCGAACCTGGCACCCGCCAAGCTGATGGGGCTTGAATCCAACGGCATGCTCCTAGCCGCCTCGTCTGAAGACGGTAAGTTGTCTATACTGACAACGGTGTCGGATGTCGACAGCGGCAGCATCGTGAGATGACGTTTCGGGATGCGCGCAACTGTTTTTTCCGCGATCCGCCTCAATTTCCCGGTTGACTACAGCTCTAAGAGAACATGAGCCGTCCTTACAAGCGCCCGAAAATCCTTGTAACCAGAAAAATACCGGAAAACGGGATTGCACTCCTGAAGCAACATTTCACAATTGATCTGAACAGGGAGGAGCGTGACCTCGCGCAGCCGGAGCTGCTTGAGAGGCTCGACGGCGCATTCGGCGTAATTGCCATGCTCGGAAATCGTTTTGACGCCGGGTTTATCTCGAAACTCGAAACAGTGAAGGTCATCTCGGATTTCGCGGTGGGCTATAATAACGTCGATGTCGGGGCTGCAACCGCGAAGGGTATAGCAGTGACAAATACGCCGGGTGTACTGACCGAAGCCACGGCAGACCTGGCCTTCGGCCTCCTGTTAGGAAATTCAAGGGATGGACTCCGATGATGATGCTCGGCCACGAGGTGTCCGGAAAGACGATCGGGATTATCGGGGCCGGCAGAATAGGGACTGCGGTAGCGTTGCGCGCGAAGGGATTCGGCATGAGAGTCCTTTACTATTCCCGCAGACGTAATTCCGAAATGGACGCGCTTGGCGCAACGCGGGTCACGCAGGACGGGTTATTGAATGAATCCGATTTTGTGAGCCTCAATGTTCCTTTGAACGAAGAGACTCGCGGACTCATCGGGAAGAGGGAGCTCAGGATAATGAAGCCGACCGCCATCCTCGTCAACACTGCCCGTGGCGAAGTGGTGGACGAGCCGGCGCTAATCCGGGCGCTGAAGAGCAGGAGAATTGCCGGGGCGGGGTTGGATGTCTATGTAAAGGAGCCTAAAGTAAATCGGGAATTCTACAAATTGGATAACGTAGTTCTCGCGCCTCACCTTGGGAGTGCGACATTCGAGACCCGCGCAAAGATGGCCGAGCTTGCGGCGATGAACGCTATAGCGGTGCTGAGGGGTGAAAGGCCGAGAGCGATCGTGAATCCGGAAGTGCTGAAGAATTCAGAAGTTTGACCTGGCCACCACGACTCTTCTGTCGGTCAGAATATAGACCCTGTCGCCTCTGAAGGAAACATCGTTGAAGTGGTTTATCTTCGTTCCGAAGATGTCGGTCGTGGAAAATTTCGCGATCAGGCTTCCGTCCAACCCGAAGAAGAACAACGTGTCTGAATCGCACACGCCCAGTTTATCCCCACCGATTCCGATGCCGGTCGGATCATGCAGGATCCCCGCGCCGATAGATCCGACATAATTTCCGAAATTGTCGTACATTGCGACGCGTCCCTTGTCCGAAACGAACACCTCGTCGTTCGGCCCAATAGCCACCTGGCGTGGCATGGCCAGTGTCCCCGCCCCTTCGCCGTATCCGCCGAACGTGCGCTCTACGGTTGAAAACGTGTTTACTTTCATAATCCTGACGTTCTCGTCATCGCATATGAATAAGTCCCCCATTCTGGAAACCGCCACACCGGATGGATATCCAAATCGCTTCGAGTCGTCGTTGGACTGATCGGTGGATAGCGTCGCGACATTTGCAAGCGTGCGGTCGAATCGCTGGATCCTGTTGTTGTTGTAATCCGCTACGTAGATTTCGACGCCGTTCGTCGCGCACACGTCATAAGGCATATCGAACTGAAAGTCCCCCGAGCCGTATCCGCCTACTTCGCCGGTCGAATCACCGGAAGGGTTAAACCGGAGGAGAAGGTCGTCTCCAGTGTCGGCCACGTAAACGGTGCCGGAGGGATCGACGCTGATGCCCCTCGGGTTATGGAAATTACCGAAGCTGAATTGCATCACGAGCGATGGAGGGATCTGAAACGAGGTCATGAGGATCCAAAGAAGGAGCAGCGGCGGAACGGGGTATTTGAGTAAGCTTCGAGGTCTCATCGGATGAAATATTTCGATTATGGCGGAATCAATCAAGGGGAAGCGAGATTACGGTTATCCCGGGTGGTCAATCGAAGAGTGAAGATCGAATCCGTGCAGGCTCTCTTCATATCTGTTATCCAGACGTTCGACGACTCCGAAATAGACCGAATGATAGCCGAACTTTCCCCGTATTTTGTCGACACCGTTCAGTAAGGACGCTCGCTTTATCCTGTCCGCTGAAAATAAGTCGGGTTGGAGGCATCCCTTTCGGATATTGGATACCCCGATGCCAATTAGCCGGACCTTCATTCCTCGCAGCCACAGGTTCTTGAAGAGAGCGAATCCCGCCGCCGCTATCTCGAATTCCGAATCCGTGGCATCATCCAGCGTATAGCTTTTCTGATAAGTGACGAATCTTCGATCGGGGGTTGCGGTTTGGTTCCTATAGCCGAGCAGAGGCGCGCCGTCGGAATAGCGCATCTTAACGGTCACGGTCGATGCCGCCTCCCCGTTCTCACGCAGCTCTCGCGCGATTTTTTCCGAAAGAAAGAAGAATACGGATGAGATGAACTCCTCGTCGTTCGAATCTTCAGAGAATGTCGTGCTTCGGGAGATTGACTTCGCTTGACGGTCGCCATCCTCGACATCCCGCCCACCTCTGCCGTTTGCCGCCTCGTGAAGGTACAAACCGACGGTTCCGAATATCTTCTGCAGTGTACCAATATCGATCTTCGCGAGTCTGTCGACCGTCGCTATTCCCAAACTTTGTAGCGTCTCCGCGGTTCTTTTGCCGATTCCCGGAATGGCCGAGACAGGAAGGGGAGCAAGAAACTCTCTTTCGCCTCCGAGCTCAACGACGAGGAGGCCGTTCGGCGAGCCGGTTTGTTTCTTCCTGTCCATTTCCTCCCTGGCAACTTTCTTCGAATGATCGGAAGCGACTTTCGCGCAGACCCTATTGGAGGCGATACCAATCGACACACTGATATTCAACTCATCGCGGACCTTTCGCTTGATCGCGATAGCGATGGCGCTCGGATCGTAATTCCAGAAATGGAGACAACCGTTAGCGTCGAGGAATGCCTCATCAAGGCTCACCGCCCTGACGGCAGGGGAGAAGTCCTGGAGTATTTCAATGAACCGCCTCGAGTATCTCTCGTAATTGCGATAGCTCCCCCTCATGAAGACGGCGTTTGGTGCAAGCGCGTACGCTTTCGAAAGCGGCATTGCCGTTCTTACACCGAGCTTCCGCGCTTCGTAATTTGGACAGGAGACAACCCCGCGGTCGTTCGGCAGACCGCCGACGATAACCGGCTTCCCGCGCAATGCGGGGAAGAGCGCTTCCTCGACGGACGCGAAGAATGCATCTATGTCGATGTGCAGGATCGTCGGGTACCTATCGCTGTCCATTACCGACTCAATCCATTATTCCAGCATTCCAATATTCCATCGTCATCTCAGTTTCTTGACCGTTAGCTGACTGTCGAGTAATCTCAGGACTGCCATAACCCTGCCGATTATCTTGACCGATGACGAGTCCGAGACGATCGGTTGAAAGTCCGGGTTGTCCGGTTCGAGGACGACGCGGTCTCCGTCCTGCCTGAATCTCTTCACCGTTGCAGCTTCGTCGTCGATGAGCGCGGCGACGATTTCACCCTGATCGGCGGTGGATTGCTGCCTGACAAGGACGAGGTCGCCGTCGAGTATGCCGGCGTTCTTCATGCTGGACCCTTCAACCATGAGAAGGAAGTTGGTCTCGCCGCCGCGAACGAAAGCGGGATCGAGGACAAGCGACTCTCCGACATTTTCAACGGCAAGGATAGGCTTGCCCGCGGTTATGCGCCCGACGATGGGCACGGCTGCTCCGGTGCCGGTCAGATTTAATCGTATGCCGCGGCTCTTTACGGCTTCCCTTTTTATGTAGCCCTTCTTCTCCAGGGCCTGTAAATGCCTTTCAATTCCATGGCTCCATTTGGCTCCGATATGATCGGCGATCTCCCGGATGGTCGGCGGATACCCGTACCGTTGATGGTGGCTTTCGATGAACCTGAAAACCCTCGTTTGACGCTCAGTTAAGTCGTTCATGCACTTGTTCTCCAATAGTAGACATAATTCTACTAAATATCCGTTTGAGGCAAATCAATGTCAAGTGTCCCCGTCGAAATATTCCGAATTACGCCCTGAACCTCCAGAATCTTCGCGTTCTCAAAGGTTGTTATAGTTGTTTAAGTTAATTAGATTCAAAATGTTACATTAATCACAGCGTAGCATGGAGAATTTTTCCGATCAATTAAGAAAACAGCGCGAGGAGAGGAAGATACGGCTCTCCGATGTGGCCGTACAGACGAGAATCAGCGTTAAGTTCCTCGAGGCCATAGAGGCGGGGAATTTCGAGATTCTTCCCGAAACCTACATCAGAGCGTTCATAAGGGATTACGCCAAGGCGATCGGGCTCGATCCGGACGATACAATCAGGCGTTTTGACCTGTATGTGGAGTCTGTGAAGGTGGTGAACGAGCAGAAGGAGACTGAAGCAGGCGAGAAGAGCACGAGCAAGCCTCTGAATCTTACCGGCAGGCAGAAAATTGCCCTGGGCGTGGCAGGCGTCGCCATACTCGCAATTCTATCATACCTCGCGTTTTCCCCCAACAAGAAACCGCCGGTTCCCACCGATGATTACGGTTACGACAATACACAGGTTGTGAACGAGAGAAAATTCGATTCGGCATACTCCGCTGCGACGAAGCCGGTTGCGAAGTCTGACAGCTCAAGACTTGTCCTGGACGCTACCGACACGGTTTGGGTGAACCTCGTCATCGACGAGGGGAAGACTTACGACCTCCTCATGAAGCCCGGGACCAAGCTCACTTTCTGGGGGAGGAAGAAATTCAGCATGACGATCGGCAATGCGGGTGGGCTATCCGTTTCGTTGAATGGGCACGAGTTTCCGCCGCTCGGAAAGTCCGGCGTCGTGATTCGCAACGTTACCATTTTGAAAGACGGCACGATCAAGAAGTGAAGAGCGCCGCTTCTTCCGGGGTGGTAAATGGTACTAGTTCTGAAATCGAGAAGCTTCGCGGGGAAATTCGCGAACACGATTACCGCTACTACGTCCTTGCCGATCCATCCATAAGCGATTTCGAGTACGACAAGTTGATGAGGAAACTCATCGACCTGGAGACGCAGCATCCCGATTTAATAACCCCCGATTCTCCCACACAGCGCGTCGGCGGCGAGCCAACGAAGGGTTTCAAGCGAGTCAAGCACATCCAGCCGATGTTATCGCTGGAGAAAATTGATGCGGCCGACAGTCCGACCAAAGAAGAAGAACCGGATCGTGAGAAACGCAACAGGCTGCAGGACGAGAATACTCTTCCGAAGCTGCTCGATTTTGATGCGACGATAAGAAAGCATCTCGGGACCGACAGGGTCGAGTACGTGCTTGAGCCCAAGGTCGACGGAGTCTCGATCGGTGTCCAATACCGTGACGGCAAGCTGACTCTCGCGGTTACCCGTGGCGACGGACAGAACGGCGACGACATCACGGCAAATATCCGGACAGTCAGAGCGATTCCGCTCGAGCTCAAGTTGAAATCGCCGCCACCGCTTCTGGAAGTGCGCGGGGAGGCCTATATGGCGAGCAAAGACCTTGACGCATTGAACGCCAAGCTGGAATCGTCAGGCGAGAAGCCCTTCCCCAATGCCCGAAATGCTACCGCGGGAACACTGAAACAGCTTGATCCGCGCCTCGTCGCCCGCCGGCCGATCAGCGCGGTGTTTTACGGCGTCGGAGCATGTGAAGGCATAAGTTTCGCGACACATGCGGAGATGCTCCAATCACTGAAGGAATTCGGTCTGCCGACACAGCGAAAGTGGTGGCTCTGCAAAAATATCGATGAAGTGCTCAGGCATTATCGCGACGATGTTGTGCGCGGTTACGACGAACAGCGGGATTTGCGCACCGAGTTGCCATATGACATCGACGGGATTGTCCTGAAGGTCAACCGGATGGCGGATTGGCAACGCATTCCCGCGAAGACCCGGGCTCCCGGATACGCGATCGTTCACAAACCGGTACCATGGATCACTCCCGCCGAAACGCTGCTCAAAGGAATCACGGTTCAGGTCGGACGGACCGGAGTCCTGACGCCAGTGGCTGAATTGGAGCCGGTTTTCCTGCAAGGCTCGACTATTTCACGCGCCACTCTCCACAATGAGGATGAAATACGCCGCAAGGATATAAGAATCGGCGACACCGTCGTCATACGCAAAGCCGGGATGGTGATTCCCGAAGTTGTCGAAGTGGTGAAGTCGAAGCGTCCGAGGGGAGCGAAAGAATTTAACCTTTACGAATATGTGAATGGCAAGTGCCCGGCGTGCGGGGCCAGGATTGTACAGGAAAAAATATCCAACGGTAAAGAAAAAGAGGTCGCATGGCGTTGCGAGAACGTGGCGGGATGTCCCGCGCAAAAGACCCGGCGGGTGGAGTATTTTGCCCATCGCAAGGCTCTGGATATTGAATCGCTCGGGGGTATCGTGGCGGAGAAACTGGTTGAACGCGGACTCGTGAACGAGCCGCTCGATTTGTTTGATCTCACGGTTGAGAAACTTGCGAAGCTCAATTTGGGCACCGACGATGAGCCGCGGGTATTCGGGGAGAAGAACGCCCAAAAAGTCATTGATGCTCTCAACAGAGCGCGGAACCTGCCGCTTTCTCGCTGGCTATTGGCTCTCGGTATTCCTAATGTTGGAGAAACGACAGCATATCAACTGGCCCGACTTCACAAAGATTTCCAAGCACTTTCCCATTCGCTGATTGTAAAGCAGTGCCTTTTGCTTTACGAAAAAGTGAAGGAGGGCAAGTCACTTAGTCCAGATTCGATTATTAACATGGGGCCGGTCCGTAAAGAGCGGCTCGAGAAACAAAGGCTATTGAAATCTGAAATGGAACCGCGAACACGCCAGCGATTGCAAGCCGAACTTCGAGTACTCCGTGGGCGGGAGGAAACGGAGTGGCAACAACGGATCAAACAGCAAACGGAAGTCAATAATCAAATTGAGAAGATTGTTGGGAGCCTTAAAGAAGCTGGCGTCCATTTGAAGGTCAAAAAGAAGCAGAAAGAGGAGCAGAAGGACCGACCTGCAGCTCCCCCAATCTTGGAGGTGACTGCAGATCTCGAATTGGACGGCGCCCGTAATCTGTTAGGTTTTTTTCAGACGGAGGTCGGGAAGAATATCCTAAAACGCCTTCGCGCACTTAATATTCATCCAACCGAACTGTCTTTTGAGCAATCGCCGATCTCGACTTCACTGTTATCTGGCAAGGCATTCGTACTCACTGGCACGCTCTCCTCGCTTTCGCGGGACGAGGCGTCTGAGATGATAAGAAAAGTTGGAGGCGCTGTTACTGGCTCCGTTAGCAAAAAGACTGACTATGTCGTTGTCGGCGAAAATGCAGGTTCGAAGCTTGACAAGGCTCGCGAGTTGGGAGTCAGAATACTGACAGAGAAGGAATTCCTGGAGCTGATAGGCGCTGGTAAGAAAGTGAAAGACGAGAAGCAGGGGAAGCTGTTTTAGACGAAAAATATAATGAAAAGCAGGATTGACTCAGACGGCCAACCGGAGAACACTCAATTTAATGGGCAGCGTCGTACAGAGCGCGATATTTCAGAAATGCTTGGGCTTGTCAAGGGGATTCTCATCCAGGGTAACGTAAATGAGAGCACGACTCTTGCGCTGCGCAGTTGGCTGAAGGCTCATCCTGATGTCAGAGGCAAATGGCCGGGGGATACACTTACCGAGAAGTTGCGCAAGATCTTTGCAGATGAAGTGGTGACCTACGATGAATGCGAAGATCTCAGAGAATTGCTTTCTGAAATGGTTGGCGGAAAAGCTGGAATTATTGCCGGCCACAATGCCGCTACCTCCTTGCCTTTGGATGAGCCCCCGCCGATAATATTTTTCCCCAATCGAGTATTTGTTTTCACCGGGAAGTTTGCATTTGGTCCTAGGTCAGCTTGTGAGGAGGTAACCGAGGGTGCTGGTGGGATCAGTGAAGAAAACGTGACGCGACGGACCGGATATTTGGTGGTAGGCACTTTCGGGAGCAGAGACTGAGCTCACACTCCTTACGGGCGGAAAATTGAAAAAGCCGTGGAGTTCAGGGCCGCCGGCCAAAGCATTTCCATTGTCGACGAAGACCATTGGGTGGCTTCTTTGCCAAAGTTAGAAGGTTTTAAAGGAGTTCTGTCGGGCCAAACGCTGGTTGTCACGGGAACTCTTTCAACGCTTTCTAGAGAGGAAGCCTCGGAACTTATTAGGAAAGCGGGAGGCACGATTGCCAACTCGGTGAGCAAGAATACCGATTACGTAGTGGCTGGGGAAAATCCCGGCTCAAAATATGACAAGGCTCAGAAGCTCAAAATAGCTATATTAGATGAAGGCGAATTCCTT
>JAJYGB010000148.1 GCA_021785235.1 Bacteroidota bacterium | reverse complement strand
GTGCTCATGTCAGGAAGTCCGTCCCTGTTGATTTTGCCTCTATGTTTTCTATCTGAAAACGAACCGCGCTCGGGGATGTGAAATCACACCGCGGAACGATCCGGCGAACGCGTTTCATGAACGGCCTTCGCACCAGGAAATCTCACCGAGCACCGCCTGCGGAAGAGGAGAACGGCAGCGAGGACAAATCCATTCCGGACTGTCTCCGCGAAGTCCTCTTTCATCCGTGACTCGGTGCCACGCGCTTAGAAATATACTTTAATAGTCTTTATCGAATTCTTCTTCGTATCGATGATGACATGGTTGCCCGTGAACGGGACAGGTTTGCCGTCCTCCTCGAGGAAATTCGACTCTACGACCCTTCTGGGCCTGCGCGGGAGTGTAAGGTCGGCGCGCGAGTCTTTCCCGGAAGCGTCGTACCATTCGATCACCCACGCTTTAGAGTCCTCAGCCTGCTTGGCAATCGTGAGCACGAGGTTAGACGGCGAAAGTTTGAAAAACGAATAACTCATCGGCAGGCTGCCTCCATGCCGCGTCGTCACTCGAGCTATAAGAGGATAATTGAAATCGTAACCTTGCTGTTCGGTGCCGCCCGACTTCCATGTTCCCGCATGCGAATAGATGGAGTAGTCGATGCGATGCTCGCCTCGGTCGGCGGTCGGATCCGGCCATACAGGCGACCTGAGCAGTGACAGTCTCATCATGCTTCCCTTGATGTCGTAGCCATATTTAGAATTATTCAGCAGGCTGACGCCAAATCCGTCATGCGACATGTCGGCCCATCTTTCGGCGGGGACCTCCCACTTTGCCCTCTCCCAGCTGTTCGTGGGGATTGTAGCTCGAACGATCGTGCCGTACGGAATTTCGTACGTCGCAAGCGAATCGTGCACGTTCACCGGGAACGCGACTTTCAGCATCGTGTGAGTCTCCCACCAGTCGACATCCGTCCGGAAATCGACGCGGTCGATGCCGCTGTACAATATGACATCCTGCTTGAAGAAGGACGTCGGGAAATTGTCGGTCGGGAAGGCACCGATGTCGCCCGGCTTCCGCAAATCGCTGTAGACTCTCAGGACTATTCTTACGGGACCTCTCTCCAGGACCTCGACCTTCCGGAACTTCGCCGGATACTCAACTCCGGTCAGGCCAATATTCCAGGCGTCCCATTGTTTCGGCTTGTCTTCGAGTACCTGAAGGCGGTTTCCATAGCCGGTAAGTAATTCCCTGCCGTTCTTTTTATCGAAGATGCTCTTCACCCATCCCGAATCCGGATCCACAGTCACTTTGTAGAACTGATTTTCAAGCGTAGTGTCGCTGACCCGGACTTCCGGCGATGTTAGGCGCGATTCGACAGACCTCAGGTCGTACACCTTGTACCCAAGGGATGGGACACCCGAGGCCACGAATATTATCTCGCGCAAAAGCACTCCCTTCTTCACGATCTGGGAAGGGATTTCTCTGCCGCTCGCGTCGTAGATCGAACATGGATCCGAGCTGCCGTCAGGAAGTTTTAGTTTGACGACATCGGTCCTCTCCCAGGACAGCGGGTTGTATACGACCACCGGCTGGCCCTTCAAGCCGGCGGTATTTACCCGTCCCGATATCCGCGCCAAAGCGCCAGCGAGCTCATGGTCGCCGAGCTCCTTCGCCACCTTATACCGCTTCGCCGCATCGATGTAGTTCTCTCGGATGCCGGATCCCGGAAGTATATCGTGGAATTGATTGAACATGACTTCACGCCAGGCATTTCCGAGGGCAATGTTGTCGTATTTCCTGCCGTACATTGACGCAATTGTCGAAAACTTCTCGGCGTTCGTGAGAAGCTCTTCAGACTCTCTGTTGGCTTTTTTTGTCGTGGACTGTGTCGTCAGCGTCCCGCGATGATATTCAAGATAAAGTTCGCTGTTCCAGACCGGGAGCTTCGACAGATTTTGGCTCTTGAGCCACTTGATGTAATTCGCCGTCGTGCCGAACTCCACCTTAGGATATATATCCAACGTCTTCAGGTGGTCGATTCTCTTCATCATCTCGAGCGATGGGCCGCCGCCATGATCCCCGACCCCGAATAGCACCATCATGTTGGTGAATCCCGTGTTTGCCTCGAACTGTCTCATCCAGTCCGCAAGCCCATACGGGTCGGTCACCTGGTTCACGTAGTCGAAGGGAAAGTAGCTCAGTATCTTCGAACCATCGGGAGATTCCCACCAGAACACGCGGTACGGAAATACATTCGTGTCGTTCCAGCCTATCTTCTGCGTGATGAACGCGTCTATCCCCGCGTTGACATAGAACTCGGGCATATTCCATGTGTAGCCGAACGAATCGGGATTCCAGCCGATCTTCGCCTCGACACCGAGGTTCTTTTTGAAGTAGTCCTGGGAGTAGAGGAGCTGGTGCATCCACGATTCACCGCTCGGAATATTGCAGTCGGGTTCTATCCACATCCCACCGACCACTTCCCATCTTCCATCCTTCACCCTCTGTTTGATTCCATTGAATACCGCGGGATCATATCTCTCCATCCAGTCATAATAGGCAGCGGCACTCTGGGCGTAGGTCATATCGGGCCTAACGTCCATCATGTGGAGGACGGAGCCGAAAGTCCTTTCGCAAATTTCGATCGTCTCCATGTACCGCCAGAGCCATGCGGCGTCTATGTGCGCGTTTGCAACGAAGTAAAGCGTGTATTGTTTGGCAAAATCGCTTATCGGTTTCAGGAGTGGACGAACGAGATTTACCGAAGACATGAATTTCCCGGTATCCCCCGCATAGAGCGCATCGACATCTATTCTTGTCGCGAGACTCTGGAGCAGATGGTTGAGGTCGGTCTTCTCGCCGTGATTCATGTGAGACTTGTCTATATGGGGGTCGATTTTAACGTGGGAGTTCGTCTGGTAAGTATCGAAACTCAGTATTTTCTGTCCGACGCGGAAGCTGAGTGCGAGGTCGCGCACGAGATCCGGCAATGTGTCGATCTCGTCGCTCCGAAGTTCGGCGTGCAAGAGATGGATGTTGGCGCCGCCGTTGACCGCCTTGATGGCCGCGACAAACTTCATTCCCGGCTTCGCGTCTTCCGTCAGGATAAACTCCTTGTCGAACGGAAAATAACCTTCATCCTTCCCGTTGATCCACATGTACCCGTAATTATCAAGTGCGACATACAAGCTGATCTTCCCCCTCACCGGCTTTCCAAAAATGCTGTCAGGGAGCACGATGATTTTCCTGATCCAGCAGGAATCGACATTTATTTCCCCGCCTAATCTGACATTCCTCCAATTCGAATCGCTAAAGTCTGCCGATGTCGGATCGCCATCGAAAACCGCGGTGCTCAAATCGGGGCTGGACTTCCAATTATTTACATAGGTGGTGGCCGCGATAGAATCTAAAGCCGACACGAGTCTGTCGACGTTGGACGTTTGGGATGTCTGGGCGGCCGTAATCGCCAGGGGGACGATGAGCGAGAATGCGAGGGAAAGACGGGAGAAAATTGTCATGTCCAGCTCCATTTTTGTCTGAAAGCCACGGAAGATATCGGGTTCCTGCTGCATGAGCCTTCTCTCTTGCGCCGAGAAGAGAAGCTGCTGATTTGCCGGACGCAAGCCACTGCGGCCGGTAAATTTCGCCCTTTTTCCAGTTGAAATCAATCTGTGTCCTGTAACTGCGCCTCACCATCAAGATGACTCGCTGTTGGGTGGCTCAATTTGTAAGAAATATCTCGCAAAGACGCAAAGCTCGCAAAGAAAGGGATGAAATTGTTTCCCCTTTGCGGTCGCTGCGCTTTTGCGAGAGAAAAAATCCTCAAACTGAGCCAGTACCTGCTGCTGAACACACTTTCTTGTCAAAACAGGATTTCTTAACTTACCGCGTAAGATGCGCGAGTGAATTACTTACTAATATGATTGGCAGGAAATCGTCTTGAAGATCTTAGCCCCGGCAAAAATTAACATCGGGCTTCGCGTCGTCCGGAAACGCTCCGACAACTACCACGATATCGAGACCGTCTTCTACCCTATCCATCTTGCCGACGAGCTGGAAATCGTCAGGGCGGTTAAGCACGAGTTCTTCTCGAACATCGACCTCGAAGCCGATGCGAACCTCTGCCTCAGGGCGCTCCACTTCTTCTGCGAGCGCACGGGTATCAACGCCGAGGTCAAAATGGTTCTCAAAAAAAATATCCCTATCGGCTCGGGCCTCGGCGGTGGAAGCTCTGATGCGGCGGCAGTACTCCTCGCGCTTCAGGAACTCTACGGCAAACCTCTGAGTGATATCGAGCTCTTCGACATCGCGACCGAACTGGGAGCCGACGTATCGTTCTTCCTGAAGAAGATCCCCGCGTACGCCACGGGCAAGGGAGAGGTGATTGAGCCGGTGAAGTACCGCGTGAACAGGTTCATTCTCACCGTCACGCCGGACATTTCCGTCTCGACCGCGCTCGCATATTCACTGGTTAAACCTTCCGGTGAGCAGAAAGTGCCGCTCCATGAGACTCTCCTCAAACTCGGCGGCGACTTCAGCGCGTATAAACGCGCCATCACGAATGACTTCGAAACTCCGGTCTTCGAACGGTTCCCCGTGATAGCCCGAATCAAGGCCGAGATGATTTCCGCCGGAGCCGATTTTGCGCTGATGTCAGGGAGCGGCAGCAGCGTCTACGGTTTCTTCAGGACCGATCCCGATGCGCGGAAGGTGCTCGCCTCAATCCAGGCCAAATTCACGCTTCGCGCCGGCGATGTGACCCCGCCTCAGGCCTCATAATCGAAGCTTTTCCAGTCTTAACACAACCTAAACATTGCGCAAATAGCATCTTAACATTTAACTCATAACTTGTTGCGTGAAATTAAATAAAATGGAAACCTTGAGCACAGGTGCGGTTGCGTACAGGATAGCTCACATCTCTGACACACACGTCAGTCCTGAATACAACAGGCAGAATATTATAAAGCTGAAGAACCTCCTTGCGCAAGCTGTGGACGAGAGCTTCGACCACATTGTCATCACCGGCGACATCACGGCGCATGGCGAGGAGCGAGGCTACAGGTCAGTTAGAAGATTGCTGAAATATTTTGATCTCCTGGACTACGACCGGCTGAGTGTAACTATTGGAAACCACGACATATTCGGTGGGGTCCACAGGGCGGAAGACATATTCACGTTCGGGAAGCATTGCCGGACAACCGACTACAACGCGAAGCTCCGGCTGTTCGAAAGGACGTTCAAGGAGACGTTCCCGAAAAAGGCGTACGATGGAGAGAACCTCTTCCCGTTCGTAAAGATAATCGGCCCCGTAGCGCTCATTGGCCTGAACTCGATACGTGAGTTTCATCCGCTCTTCAACCCGGTGGGTTCTAACGGGCGCGTGTCGGACGCCCAGCTTGATGAGGCCGAAAGGATGCTCGCTCACCCCTCGATCTCTCAGATGAAAAAGGTTGTTCTGATACATCATCACTTCAATAAATATCAGCCCTACTCCGATTCGCTCGGCACCACACTTTACCAGAAGTTCGAATCCCGGACGCTGATGCTCCACCGCAGAGGAAATGTTGAGGAGGTTTTCAGAAACGGAGGGGTTGATGTCGTACTCCACGGACACACGCACGTGGAAGGCGTTTACTCACGCGCCGGAGTTGTGTATTCAAGCACGGCACTCAACCCGGTGAGGGGCAGAGACGATAACAATGAAACGGATGTCGACCACAGGCCGAGTTTCAATGAGATCACGGTTTCGGGCGAAGGTGACATTGGAGTCAAAAGGCGCAGGTCAACTGTTCACCCGAAGGGAAGTTCGTCCCGCGCGCTCGACATGAAATACTACGGGAAATGAAGAACCAACTGATCCGCCACGAAAGCACACAGGCGGACCTCAGCGAGGTTTCCTGATTAATCAGAAGTTGACGGCGAGTTCCAATTCGGTCTGGTAACCGAAACCGGTAGGAAGCTTCGACATCGAGACGTGGGCCTGGACGGCCTTATTATGATTATGCGCCCAGATCGCGGCCTCGATCGCGGAAGCGAAATGATTCACGAGGACTACTCCGATGGCAGTCGACGCGACAGCGAACAGAGAGTTCGCCTTGCCACGCTGATCCATGTAGTAGCCGCTGTTGGTAGTGGAATAATCCATGAAGGCCGTGAAATTGGTGTTTCCCTTCGCGTAGGGAGAATCATCCCAGCCCTGCCTGAATTGCGGATATTTCCCGATCAGCTCATAATACTGCTGGTCCCCGTGCGCCGGCAGGAAGTGAGTGAAGTAACCTCCAAGCGCTCCCTCGACCTGATTGATCGAGTACCAATCGACCTGACTCCAGGCAGCCGGTCCGCCGCTGTTGACCACCATGGTGGGCTCGTACTTCATCACGGTTACTACAGATGGGTCGGTATTGTCCGTCGGGGTATGTCCCCCCAATATCAGCAGTTGTTGCCAGTTAGCCTGTATCCATTCCGCGTACCTACGCACGCTGTAGTGAGCATTGCCGTAAGGGTCCGCTTGTCCGCCCGGGAGCTTGTAATTGGCGGTCCCGTCGGCATAGTTCTGGAAATATACAGTCTGGTTGTTGGCTTTTTGTGTCCACATTGCATTGACGACCCACCCGGCAACTTCCACGGCAAAGAAAGCCGCGGCTTTGAGATAGTTGCGGTTGTATAACTGGCCCGCCCCCGGGATCAGTAATGAAAACGCACCAGCCTTTAGCGCGGACCGCGTTTCGGCCACATCAATGAGCGAATCCTGGGTTTCATTCATCGGTTGGACCGCAAAGAGATCCTGTGAAAGGACACCCGTCAGATCGATCCGTTGCATCTTGTTTGAGGTTGCAGCCGGAGATTTAAGATACACATCATCCGTCGGCGTTTGCGCCTTCGCCGCAAGCGAAAGCAAAAGAATCATCAGAACAGTTGTGCGCATCCTTGTCTCCCGAAGTCTACTATGTCGAATGAAAACGTGAGGCCGAAGTAGAACCTCCACTCCTTGCCATATGTCGCGTATGTCTTGAACTGAGGAACCTGTTCGCTAAATCTGTCGAAGCTGTAGGCGGCGTCGAAGAATAACGCCGTCGGGAAACTGTAAAATGAAAAGCCACTGAACCTGAGCTCAGCTCCTGCGTCCTTCTTGAACCTTGTCCCGATAGGTGTTCCGTCCCAGGCATTCCCGACGTCACCATAGGCTGAGAGGTAGACATCGCTCAAATAAAATTGCAGGAACTGCTTGTTGACGTCCCTGAAGAGCGGATACCGGTACGTAAGGTTCAGAGAGACCATCTTGTTTCCGCCAATCGACCAGAAAGTATATCCCTTCATTCCTATCAGGCCGCCCGCGTAGAAATCGAAGAAGTTGTTTACCGGCGGTCCGAAAGTGTACCCGATATGAAGTTTTGCCGCAAGGGCGTCGTCATCCCTCAGCACCGGTATTGCCATGTAGTTCAGAAATTCCGCCTGCACGAAGTTGAAGGACTGGTAAATCGGTACGAGGACTCCGTTCTGAAAGGAATAGTTTCCGTCGGCGTTCAACTTGTCAAGCGATCCGGTAACCCTGAGCCGCGTCCTGACGCCGAGCGGGTTCACCCATGAATTTCTGGAAGGCATTATGCCGTCGAAGTCGAACTCCGCGTAAAGAGCCCTGCCGAGGAAGTAGACGTCACCGGAGGAACCGACATACAAGCCGAGCTCGGGCAGGATGAAGCCTGAAACGGTGGATGTGTAACGATCGAAGGTAAACCCGAGCGACATGCTGAGATTCGGGGTAAAGATATGCCCGCTGAATGAAGCATCGACTTCGAGCATATCATAGTTTACTCCGACCCCTATCGTATCGAGTCCCAGCCCTATCTCACCGGTCGTCTGGCGGGTCACGTTATACGCGGCAAGTGTGAACTGGGGATAAATTCCGAGAGATGAGAGCCCCGGGATCTTGTCGTTGTAGTCGAACTGCATGAAAATATCACGTTCGAGAAGTTTGTTGATCGTTGCGCCGCCGAAGATGTCGTACTTACCCACCATATCCATCGAGCTGAAATATATTCCTGCTTTCAGTTCGTCGAGGAAACTCGCGTGCGGGTTGTAGTTGTCGAACAACAGGACGGGATAGAACGACATGCTTGTCGTGTTGCTATGATACGGTTCCGATTTCAGATCTGGTATCACCATGTCGTTATAGTGGGTCAGATCGTGCGGTAAGGTGTCCGGCGAGGCTGACGCGAAGACAGTCGGTGGATTGATGTCGACGTCATACTTAGGCGGGTTGGGGATCGGCTTCGCGTTTTGTATTTCCGCGATCTTATATCCGCTCCAGCGATACAGTGAATAAACCATGTTGCCGTTTTTGGATATTGTCGGCTGGAAAGCGCCGCCGAGGACGTTCGTGAGGGCAACCGTCGAGTCGGTGTATAGATTCATCTTATAGATATTGAATATGCCGCTGCGGTCGGAAGAGAAGACAATCGAGCTGTCTCCGTCGACAAATATGGGGTTGCGGGAGTCCTGCCCCGTCGGTGTGATGAACTTGTATGAGCTGTCGGCAATGTTGTACACGCCGATCTGACGTGAAGCCTGAGTGGAATAGCTGAAAGTTATTTTCGATCCATCTTCGGACCACCGGGGAGCGTATATCTGTTCGCCGTTTTTGAAATGCGTGAGCTGGCGAATGCCATAGATCTTGTTACCGGGCAGATTGATCTCCGCAGCGTAGAGGTTTTGAGTCCCATCGTTCGCCGCGACATACGCGACCATGCTGTCATCGGAAGCAAGCGTTGGATACTGCGCCCTGAGGCTGTGGGTCAGCCTGACTTCCCTGTGTTCCTTGAGATCGTAAGAGTAAATGTCGTAGAGGCTGTTCCAAAAATGGTTGTAACGGGTCTGTCTCGAGTAAACGAGATAGCGTCCGTTCTTCGACCAGGAGAGCTCACTGGCCACATTGTCGGTAATCTCTCGCTCCGTACTGTCGGCCAAATTGCGAATGTAAATTGCTGACGTCCCGAAGTAGTCGTTATCCTTGTTCGAGCAATAGGCTATCGACTTGCCGTCGGGCGAGAAGACCGGGAACA
>JAJYGB010000301.1:6619-9050 GCA_021785235.1 Bacteroidota bacterium | reverse complement strand
GTTACCGACCTGCAGTCCCGGCTCGACCGCGATGTCATTTCCAGGAGTCCGAGGATAGTCGTTGTTTATATCGGGATAAATGACGTCTGGCATTTCGCGCTTCCCGGACACACGGGGACTCCGATGGACTTGTACGAGTCCGGTCTGAGGAGCATCGTCGCGAAACTACTCGCATCGGGAGCGAAAGTGATCCTGTGTACGCCGAGCGTGATAGGAGAGAAGAGGGATGGAACAAATCCACAGGACAACATGCTGAACGAATACTCGGAAATCAGTCGCGCCGTCGCGAAGGCCGCCGGAATCTCCGTTTGCGATCTGCGAAGAGAATTCACGACCTACCTGAACGGTCGCAACAACGGGGACAGGAGCTTTGGTGTTTTAACGGTTGACGGCGTCCACCTCAACGATGAGGGGAACCGCCTGGTGGCCGGAGCGATGCTCCGTGCGCTGGGGGTGTGAAACGATCATCCTTCTGACCACAATGCCGTTGCTTGACATTTTGGCGCTTGCAGGCGTGATTTTTTCCTTTTGTGTCCCTTCTTTTGATGCTTTTGTCGCGGTAGATTAGAAGCATGACCCTGGTCATCATTTCTCGCGGAAAATTCGGACCTTTTTGTTGGCACACCTATTGAACATTAGGTGAACTGAAAACAAACAAAAAGGAGGAATTTAAAATGGCAATAGCAAGATGGAAACCGGAACGCGAAGTCTCTGGTTGGGCCCCATATAGAGACCTCGTCAATATGCAGAAGGAAATCGGACGTGTTTTTGACAGCCTGTTTTCCGATTACGACACCGAGAGTTCGTTCGTCGCTCAATGGGCTCCTCGCGTTGACGTGATGGAACGTAAAGACGCCTTCGTTATCAAGGCGGAGCTGCCCGGTGTCGACAAATCCAATGTGAAGATCACCGTCCAGGACAGCGTCCTGACTATCAGAGGCGAGAAGAAGCAGGAAAAAGAAGAGAATGACATGAACGTACATCGTGTCGAACGTTCGTACGGAACATTCGAGAGATCATTCTCGCTGCCCACAACGGTGAAGAGCGATAAGATCGACGCTTCATTCAGGGACGGCGTACTGACTGTAACCATGCCCAAGGTAGAAGAGGCAAAACCGAAAGAGATTGAAGTAAAGGTCTCTTAACCGGAGATTTCACAAGACGGCTCCCTCGAACGGGAGTCGTCTTGTACTCTAACATAGGAGCAACAATGCCACAACAGACCGCGACAGTGAAGTCCCACCGAAAGTTCTCGTTCCTTGACAGCTTTTCCGCCGGACATTCGGGTAGAATCGAACAGGAAAAGGATGTGAAATATCTGGAAGAGGATTATTCCGCAGCACTGAAGCTGGCCGCGAATCTTTCCTCTCATGTGAAATGGATCCCATACCCTTTTCTCGTGAACCGGCTGCGGAAGGTCGCGGATGACGTGCGGTCTCAGGCCGAGGTAATTAGAACCAAAATCGTGGAACTCGGCGGGACTGTCCCGCAGGTCAACATCGACAGCCGTGATGATGTCGAGTTCAGGGAGAATGTCAAGCGGCTGGTTAAAGACATGGAGGAGTACGCGTCCAGGAGCGAAGCCCTCGTGCATCAGAGAAACAATATCCGCGATGCCGGCGTCCTTAAATTAATCGAAACGATCGCGTCGGAAATGCAGAAGCAAAGAGATGAGTTGATGGATATTGTAATGAGATTATCTTAACAATTAATATAGAATCCCTTCGTGGGAGGAGTAAATAATGTCTGAAAAAGAATTTGACAAAGACGAACAGATCGTAATGGAGGACCCCGGCAAACTGTACAGTCAGGAAATCCTTCCCATAATGCCGCTCAGGAATTCGGTTTTTTATCCGCGGCAGATGATGCCGCTCTCCGTCGGGAGAAAAAGCACTATACAGCTCGTCGATGAGGCGTTCAGGGACGATCTCCCCATTTTGATCGTCGCTCAGAAGGACGCTAATACCGAACGCCCGACCCCGGAGGACATTTACAAACTGGGGACGGTCGCGCGCATACTGAAAGTCTATAATTTACCCGACGGTTCGAAGAGTGTGTTTGTGCAGGGATTGTACAGGGCGCAGATATTCAACCTCGTCCAGCAGGATCCCTATATGAAGGGCTTTGTGCAGAGGATTGAGGAGCGGAAGGCTGAAGGCATAGAGATCGAGGCTATCACTGCGACTATCAAGAATGGTTTCCGAAAAGCGGTGGAGCTTGCGCCGGACCTTACGCCGGAACATCTCGGCCTTCTCCTGAACACCGAAGACCCCGGTCACGTCTCCGACATGGCGATGTGGCTCATCAACATTCCCGTCAAGGAGAAACAGGAAGTCCTGGAGGAGCTTGACACTCAGGAGAGGCTGAAGAAGTCGAATCTCTACCTGAGCAAGCTGGTCCAGCGCCTCGAACTCGGGAACAAGATACAGAC
>JAJYGB010000301.1:0-6609 GCA_021785235.1 Bacteroidota bacterium | reverse complement strand
GAAGTGCAGGATGAAATCAACAAGAGCCAGCGCGATTATTTCCTCCGAGAGCAGATGAAAGCTATCAAGCATGAGCTTGGCGAGGACGATGATAACGTCGAGGTGAACGAACTCCGAAAAAGGATCGAAGAGGGCGGTTACCCGGAAGAGATGAAGAAGACCGCCTCAAAGGAACTTGACAGGCTGCAGAGGATGCACCCGTCGAGCGCCGAATACACGGTCGCACGCACATATCTCGACTGGCTGCTTGATCTTCCCTGGAGCACGTCCACAGCGGACAACCTCGGTATAAAAGACGCGCAGAAATCGCTCGAAAAGGATCATTACGGCCTGGAGAAGGTGAAGAAAAGGATCCTGGAATATCTCGCGGTTCGCAAACTTAAGGACGATATGCGCGGCCCGATACTATGTTTCGTCGGCCCTCCGGGTGTCGGAAAGACAAGCCTGGGAAAATCGATAGCCAAGGCGCTTGGAAGGAAGTTTGTCCGGATGTCGCTGGGCGGCGTGCACGACGAAGCCGAGATCCGCGGGCACAGGCGGACATATATTGGTGCGCTTCCCGGACGAATCATTCAGGGCATCAAGAAGGCCGGATCGAACAACCCCGTTTTCATGCTCGACGAAGTCGACAAGATCGGTATGGACTTCAGGGGAGACCCATCGAGCGCCCTCCTCGAAGTGCTTGATCCCGAACAGAATTTCTCCTTCAGCGATCATTATCTGGAGATCCCATTCGACCTTTCGAAGGTGATGTTCATAGCGACGGCCAACATGATGGAGCCGATTCCCCCCGCGCTGAGAGACAGGATGGAAATAATCGAGATACCGAGCTACATCGAAGACGAGAAGCTTCACATCGCGAAGAATTTCCTCGTGCCGAAACAGGAGGCGGAGCATGGCCTGAAGGATAAGCGGATTAAGTTCACGGACGAGGCTCTCCATTTCATCGTCTCCGGCTATACCAGAGAGGCCGGCGTGCGAAATCTCGAGAGGAAAATAGCCGACGTCTGCCGCGGTGTCGCCATGGAAGTCGCGGGAGGATCGAAGAAAAAATTCGACATCGACCGCGAGGCCGTTGTAAAGTATCTCGGTAATCAGAAATTCTACCCGGAAGTCTCGGAGAGAATAAACAAACCGGGGATCGCGACCGGGCTCGCTTGGACACCGGTCGGTGGAGACATCCTGTTCATCGAGGCCTCGAAAATGAAAGGCAAAGGCAACTTGATACTCACCGGACAGCTCGGCGATGTCATGAAGGAGTCCGCGCAGGCGGCACTGAGTTTCATAGGCGCCAACGCGGAAACGCTCGGAGTCGAACCGGATTTTCGGGAAAAGTATGACATCCATGTCCACGTTCCGGCAGGAGCGGTACCGAAAGACGGCCCTTCGGCAGGGGTGACGATGATGACGGCACTTGTGTCGCTGCTTACCGGAAGACTTGTCCGTAACGACCTCGCAATGACGGGGGAGATTACACTTCGGGGTGCGGTCCTGCCGATAGGCGGAGTCAAGGAAAAAGTAATCGCCGCCGTGCGCTCGGGCATAAAGACCGTTGTCCTTCCCAGGAAGAACGAGCTTGATCTCGATGAGGTGCCCGCAAACGTCCGTGACCAGCTTAAATTCAAATTTGTGGACGAGATGCCTGAGGTACTCTCCTTCGCCCTTCGTCCCCTCAAGAGGGAAGACAAGCCCCCTGCGCGTGCCGAAGTGCCGATAGCAAATTGATTAAACAGGTCTGAGCAAGGTCGACAAACTGGGAGCGGCAGCCGTTCAGGGTGCCGCTTCTTTCTTTTACCAGAAACCGTAGCTCGCTTCGGGCTGGTCTCTTCAAAAGAGACCTCCGGGTTGTGACAGGCGAGGAAGTTCTCCCCTTTCTAACAGCGTCGTGACCCGACGGTGCATGGTTTGTTTTCCTATCGGGTCTTGATTAATTTGATAAGGAATCTGGCGTTTTATAGGCAAGTCCTGGTGAGTCAATGATCGCTGCAAAAGTATTCCTTCCGAGAAATGATGGAGCAAAGCACTAAATGCGCGAAGCGAACCTCAAGATAAATAAGCCGAAAACCTTCTGCGGAATAGTCGGAGTCTACGGAGCGGAGAACGCATCGAATTTTATCTACTACGGGTTGAATGCTCTTCAGCATCGCGGCCAGGAGGCCGCCGGCATAGTGACGCGGGAAAGGACCCCCGACCGGACATTCTTTAACGTTCATAAAAGCACCGGTCTGATCGCCGACGTGTTCAAAGATGAAAGAATCCTCACGGACGTGCTGAGAGGGGACGCCGGCATCGGTCACAACAGGTATTCCACAACCGGGGCCGCGGAAAGCCATAAGAATGTTCAGCCGATAGTGGTGAACTACCGGAAGGGGAATCTCGCGATAGCGCACAACGGCAATCTCACTAATTCGCACGGGCTCCGGGACGTGCTGACCGAGAATGGGACGTTGTTTCAGACAACGACCGATACCGAGATTATCCTTCACTTGATTGCCAGGAGCCAGAAGGAAACGGTGATCGAACAGGTTTACGAAGCGCTGAATGCGATCAGGGGAGCGTTTTCGCTTGTCATACTCTCCGACAATCAGCTCATAGTTGCCAGGGATCCGTACGGATTTCGTCCGCTTGCGCTGGGGAGAATTGGAAAGGCATTCATTGCGGCTTCCGAGACCTGCGCGTTTGACCTTCTTGGGGCGGAATACATCCGCGATGTTGAGCCCGGCGAGATCGTCATCATCGACGATGATGCGATTGCGTCGGGGGAAGTGCGTTCGATGTTCCTCCCGGACATCCCAAAGCAGTCGCGCCATTGTATTTTCGAGTATATATATTTCTCCCGGCCCGACAGCAAAATCTTCGGTGAGAGCGTCGACAAGGTCAGGCGAAAAATCGGGAAGGGATTAGCGGAAGAATCTCCGGTCGAAAACGACGAGGATGAGAAGCTCGTCGTGATAAGCGTCCCCGACTCTTCGAATACGGCTACGCTCGGTTATGTCTCCCAGAGCACGAAGATGGGAATCAAGGCGAAATTTGAAATCGGCCTCATCAGGAGTCACTACATTGGAAGGACATTTATACAGCCCAACCAGTATTCGCGCGACCTGAAAGTGAAAATCAAGTTTAACACCGTCAAAGGGGTGCTGAAGGGGAGAAAGGTCGTGATTGTTGACGATTCGATCGTTCGAGGCACGACGAGTAAACAACTGGTGAAACTGATCCGGGAGGCAGAGCCGGCGGAAGTCCATTTCCGCGTGAGTTCGCCACCTATAATGCATCCCTGCTACTACGGAATGGATTTTCCCTCCGAACGCGAGTTGTTCGCGAACCAGTTCGATGGGAATATAGAACTCATGCGGAAGGAGCTGAACGTCGATTCGCTCGCTTACCTGTCGCTGGAGAAGCTGCTCGATTCGGTCCCCGTTACCGAGCGCAAAGGCTACTGCACGGCGTGTTTCAGCGGCGAATATCCGACTGAAGTTGAGGGAAACAGCAAGGAGGAGTTTGAGGCGAATATACATGAGGCGAAGGTTTAGGTGCCTCCTTTTCGTCTGCAGTTGTGCAGACGCCGGCTGGGATGCAGGAGATAACGAAAGACTTTTCCGAAAATTGGGAGTGATCCTCGGTTGACAGGAGCGTCGGGCGGAAGTGAAATACTGAAGGTGGAGAAGCGGTGGACCGTATCCAATATTCTCAGTCTGAGTCGCGTCTTCTTCCTCGTGCCGATTGTAATCCTCATCCTGAAGCCCGGAAGCGGGTACCGGATGGCGGTTATTGTGCTGATGCTTCTGGCGGCATCCACCGATTTCCTAGACGGGCTCCTCGCGAGAAAGCTGAACCAGGTTACCGATTTCGGCAGGCTGCTCGACCCGGTGACGGACAAGGTATGTCTCATTACCATATCCGCGGCGCTCGTTATTGTGGGTGATGTACCCTTATGGTTCGCGGCACTCGTCGCCCTGCGCGATATACTCATCGTCGCCGGAAGTTCTTTTATAATCCGCCGGAGAAAGGTTGTCGTTCAGTCGGTCTGGGCGGGGAAATGGACCGTGACTATCCTGGCGGTTTATCTGATACTTGCCACGTTAAGGATCGATTCCCTTGTTACGGCCAAACTCTTTTTTCTTTACCTCAGCACATTCGCGCTCTTCGCTTCACTCGGCGTTTACATAATGATATATCGGAAACACATGGCGGCGAATGCCTGACTTCTGTTCCCCGATGCATACCCCGGTTCAGCCTAACAGAGGATTTCAGTTCTAATGGGATTACTTGATCGATTCAAGAAAGTAAAAGACGGACTGTCGAGAACGCGGTCGAGCTTCGCCGACCGGATCACGAAAGTGATATCCCGAAAGACGAAAATCGACGACGAACTGATCGGCGAGATTGAAGAGACGTTGCTCTCGAGCGACGTCGGCTTCGACGCCACCGGGATGATTATCGGAGACATAAGGGCCCGCGTTAAAGCCGAGGGTTTTGAAGACTCTTCTATGTTGAAGAGCCTTCTGAAGGAAGAAATCGCGAAGTATTTGATGGAGCCTGGCGGAAGCGCGCCGGTTATCGAAAAACCGCGGGTTGTAATGATAGTCGGAGTGAACGGCGTCGGGAAGACGACGACTGTCGGTAAGCTTTCCTACAATTTCAGGAACGAAGGGAAGAAGGTGCTGATCGCCGCAGCTGACACATTCCGCGCGGCTGCCAACGAACAGCTCCAAATATGGGCCGATCGGGCTGGCGTGGAGATAATCCAGCAGGAACCGGGCACAGATCCCGGTGCCGTTGCTTATGACGCGGTAAGCGCGGCAAAGGCTCGCGGCGTGGATGTCGTTCTGATCGATACCGCGGGAAGGCTCCATACCAAGACGAATCTGATGGAAGAACTCAGGAAGATCACTAGGGTGATCGGGAAAGTAATTCCGGGCGCTCCGCATGAAGTCTATCTTGTGCTCGACGCAGTTACCGGCCAGAACGGGCTCGTGCAGGCGAGACAGTTCCTTCAATCCGCGGGGGTCACGGGAATAATCCTGACCAAGCTCGACGGTACCGCCAAGGGAGGCATTGTGATTGCTATCAGCCAGGAGCTTAAATTACCTGTGAAGTATATCGGCGTCGGCGAGGGGATAGATGACCTGCAGCCGTTCGACCGCACCACTTTCGTCGACGCGTTATTTTCTGAAGCCGAAGAGGAGAATCACATTCAGGGATCCGCAGCAAAGGGAGCTTGATGGCAAAAATTAAAGTCCTTTCCGAAGAAATCGCGAGTAAAATTGCGGCAGGCGAGGTCGTCCAACGTCCGGAGTCGGTGGTAAAAGAGCTGATTGAAAACTCAATAGATGCCGGAGCCACGTCGATCGACGTCGAAGTGAAGGATGCCGGAAAGAGTTTCATCAGGATTACGGACAACGGTGCTGGGATGAACGAAGAAGACGCTCTCCTCGCGTTCGAACGCCATGCGACAAGCAAAATAGAGACGTATCAGGATTTGGAAAATGTCTCGACGCTCGGGTTCCGTGGAGAAGCGCTCTACTCGATTGCGGCCGTCTCACAGATTGAACTGAAGACGAAGACCGCGGCGGAGGATGCCGCGGTGTATCTGCGAGTCGACGGAGGAAGGCAGGAAGAAGTCTCCAGGACGGCCCACGGGACCGGAACCACAGTCATTGTCAAAAACCTCTTCTACAATACGCCTGCCAGAAGAAACTTCATGAAGGCTAACCCCACTGAGTTCCGTCATATTTACCAGACTGTTTCAAGATACGCCATAGCGTTCCCGGAGATCGAGTTCAGGCTGCAATCGGGTGACGAGGTCGTCCTGCGAGCGAAATCTGATACAGTCCGCGGGAGGCTCGATGAGGTTTTTGGCGAGCGGTTCACTGATTCGCTAGTCGCGTTCGAGGAAGATTATGATCATCTCAAGGTCAGCGGTTTCCTCGGCAAGCCGGAATATACTAAACGCACGCGGGGCGAGCAGTTCCTTTTCCTCAACAAAAGATATGTGCTCAGCAAGGCGATAAATCACGCGGCGTTTTCCGCGTATGAGAATCTTATCGACAAAGGCGATTTCCCGTTCTTCGCGATCTTCATTGAAATGCCGCCCAACGAAGTGGATGTCAATGTCCACCCGTCGAAACTGGAAGTCAAATTCCGGGACGAACGGAGCATTTACGGCGCGATCCGCTCGGCGACGCGCAGCGCACTGGTGAAAAGCGACCTTGTGCCCGAGATGGCGATGGCACCCGACTCCGGCCGCTTTGTCAGCCGCCCCACGACGGAGTCGTCGCGCGGAGGGATCGTCCCCGTCTCGTTCAACTCGAATCCTGGCCAGCACGGAGGATCCTCCGGTCGGTACATCGATGACGAGCGCATAGCGGACGCCGTCGATCCGTTATTCTCTCTGCGATTCCCGCAGAACAGGTCCACCTCCACCGAATCATCGGGTTCGGAAGGCGGCTCGCTGGAAGATACCGGCAGTATCATTTACCAGCTTCACAACAAGTATATAATTTCACAGATCTCTACGGGTCTTCTCGTTATCGACCAGCACGCCGCGCACGAGCGCATCATCTATGAGAGAACGCTGAAACGTTTCAGCGAGCATGGCCAGAATAC
>JAJYGB010000370.1 GCA_021785235.1 Bacteroidota bacterium | reverse complement strand
GGGCGGAAACAGCTTCTGGTGGCGGGATATGTTTTCTACGGCCTCGTATATTTGGGTTTCGCCTTCATTTCAGGTCCCGAACATGCCTGGCTTCTATGGGTGCTCTTCGGCATGTACGGGCTTTACAGCGGATTCACTGACGGCATCGAGAAAGCGCTCGTTGCCGATCTCGCGCCGACTGAAGTCCGTGCGACAGCCATAGGACTGCACGCCGCAATTCTCGGCATCGGGTTGTTCCCCGCTTCGTTCATAGCCGGGGAGTTGTGGCAGAATCTCGGTCCGTCCGCGGCGTTTTATTTCGGCGGCGGCATGGGCCTTATCGCCGCTATCGGGCTCCTCTTAGTGTTATGAAGCATGCGCTCCATTCGTCCCTGTCAGGAGTCTGTCTTGAATCAATCCGGGAAAAAAGTTCGAGGTAACCATGTCTGAAGAAACTCTTTTCAACGGTATCATTTTCGTCGCCGCGGTGGTCAGCGCCATACTAATCTTTTCAAAAAGCCTGACCATGAACAAGCGGGTCAGTAAGGCTCTGCGCGAATTCGCGGCGATGAAAGGACTCAATCCGGGAACCGCGAAGAACCCCGGCGACATTCTCTTCATTGGAAAGAACAGGGGTTTTCCCTTCGTTCTCGAACGGGTTGCCGAACACGGAAAACCAACCGGCAACGTTAACCCCGGGACGCAGAAAGACCCAGCGCATGCCGGCCACGCCCAGCACACCTTCACGCGAATGAGAATTACAATGTCGGGCCTACCGTCAGGGATGAGTATTTACCGCGTGAACGCCACCCGCAAGATCCCCGACATGCCCGGGGCACAGGACGTCAGGACCGGTGACCCGGATGTCGACGGGTACTTCATCGTCAAAGGGAAAGATGCCGAAGAGGTAACCCGATTCCTCACCCCGGAAAGACTGAATGCACTTAAGATTCATCTCAAAGGACGCGAACACTTTGATCTGAGGGACAACGGGCTCCGTTACGAGCGCAAGAACGCTGCGGACAGCATTTCCGAACTCAGCAGATTGTATAACAAGATGGGCGAGTTTGCGGCCTCTTTCGGCGTCAGACCCCCGGTCGAAGGATGAGGTCAGCTGCGTTGAATCGATTTGGATTCGTCCAATTCCTGTTCAAGGATTCGTTTTGTTAATTACATCGTCTCCGGGTTTTGCGATTGAAGGGGTTTCTACCGCTTAGTAAATTGTCAGGCAAAAGAGGAGAGGTAATATCTTCACTATTCTTGGAGCCGGCGGCGTCGTAGCCGATGAGCTGGCGAAACGGCTTGTCGCTGAAGGACAGACCGTCAGGCTCGTTTCAAGAAGCGGACATGGCATCGAGGGGGCGACCGCGCTGAAGGCGGACGTCGCTTCCCCGGATCAAACTCTCGAAGCCGTCAGAGGCGCTTCGGTGGTCTTTCTCTGTGTCGGACTGAAATATGACCGAAGGGTCTGGGCTGAACTCTGGCCGCGTATCATGGCTAACACGCTTGAGGCCTGCAAACGAAGCGGGTCCAAACTGGTGTTCTTCGACAATGTCTACTCGTACGGGAAAGTCGACGGCGCAATGACCGAGTCCGCGCCGTACAATCCGTCGAGTAGAAAGGGTGAGATCAGGGCTGAGATCGCTACGCGGCTGATGGACGAGGTCAAAGCCGGAAACCTTCACGCGATGATCGCCAGGGCTGCGGACTTCTACGGCCCCCATGCCGAGAAATCTGGTATCCCGAACGTTCTCGTGTTCAAACGGCTTTCGCAAGGTAAGAAACCGAATCTACTTGCGAGCGACCGGACGAGACACTCGTATACTTTTACTCTCGATATCGCCGGCGCCCTGTCGGCCCTCTCGAAATCGGACAGTGCTTTCGATCAGGTCTGGCATCTTCCGACAGCTCCCGATCCACCGACGGGCAGAGAGTTTGTCGAGCTCGCCGCGAAGGAATTCGGCGCCGGCCCCAAATACACTGTGCTCTCGCGGTGGATGCTGAAAGCCGCGGGGCCATTCGACAGGACTACATACGAACTGAATGAGATGCTTTACCAGAACGAGTTTGATTACATATTTGATTCATCAAAGTTCCGAAAAGTATTCGGTTTGCAGCCGACTTCATATGCCGATGGTGTGAGACAAACGGCGATGTATTACAAAACAAACGGCAAGATAATAGAGGGGAAATAAATGAACAGAGAAAAGTGGAAGCAATTTTTGTTGATGGCGCTCCTTGCGGCTGTCGGCTCGATACTCGTGGGCGTCGTATTCTTCGGCCATAACATTTTCGACAAGAACCGGGTCGGATTTCAATTCCTTTCGTTCGGGATTATCGGCGGATTCCTCTTCTCTTCCTACAGGTATCTGAGGCTGTGGATCGCCGGGGTCGTTGTCGTGGTTCTTCTTGTTCTGAACGAAGCGCTGCTCCATTCCGGAAACTGGGATTTTATATGGCAGGATGTCCTCTACTATGCGGCTGTATCCGTCTCGCTCTTCATCTTTGCGGAGTACTACTTCACGAAACTTGCCGGGGTGGCCCTGAGTCGTCTCCTTACCGTCAGCTCTCTCATGTCGGTTACCTTTACTATCGTCACAGTCATCTTCTATTTTGTATTCCTGGGAAATCCGTCGATACCGCGGTTCAACCTCTCACAGATGGTCTATTACGATTTGGCCCAGGGGTTCCTGCTGGGACTTGGGCTTGGAGCGGGGATAGAGGCGGCCGACTACGTGATAAGGAAGACCACACGGACTCCGGAGAAATCGGGCAGTTGATGGGTCGGTTTCGGGGTCCATCGTCGTGCGTCTCCGGTTTCGAGCATCTCTCCCGCGGTGGTCGGTCATCTCCGCGCGTCCGGGAAAATTCCAGGCCATATCGACGATTTCGGCTCGTAACAGAGGTTTTGTGGCATCCCTTTCCCTACCCGCTGAAACAACCGGGAGGGTAAACCGTTATCCTTTGAGAAGATTCAATCCGCAGTCATTTGAAAGCACTTAAACGATGATCGAAGACAAGTCAACAAAGGGAAATCAGAGGAAGAAGGACCACATTCTCCGTGAAACAATAGTCAACGATTTCAAGCAGGGGGAAATCGGGGAATCGCTGCGCAGGGACTTCAAAGAGCTGTACAGGTTTTACATCGATGCTGAGACGCAGAACCGCCTCGAGTCCTATCCGAGGGTGAAGCGGTTCATATTCGCATCATGGTACCTACTGAAGAGCCTGATCCTCAGGCTGAACCCGGCGCGCCGATTCCTCCTTCTCCTCAGTATAATTTTATTTTTCTGGGGCAACGCCAACTGGAGCGGCAACAATTACAACATCACCATCGATACCAGCCCGATAAGTTACCTCCTTCTCCTGCTGGTGCTGATGCTTGAGCTGAAAGACAAGCTGTTGGCGCACGATGAGCTAAGGATAGGGCGGACGGTTCAGAAAGCCCTTCTGCCGGAGGAGAACCCGACACTTGCGGGTTGGTCCGTATGGCTTTTCACTCGCCCGGCCAACGATGTCGGCGGTGACCTTGTCGATTACATAAATCTTGATGAGAACAGGCTGGGCCTCGCGTTGGGCGATGTCGCCGGGAAAGGACTGGGCGCGGCGCTTCTTATGTCGAAGCTGCAATCGACTTTGCGCGCGATCGCCCCCGATTTCGCGTCGCTTTCCGAGCTGGGACAGCGAATCAATTCGATCTTCTGCCGCGACAGCCTCCCGAACAAGTTTGCAACGCTGGTATATCTGGAGTTGACGCAGAATTCGGGTAAGGTTCGCCTCCTGAACGCCGGCCATTTGCCTCCGCTCTGGCTTCGTGGGGGGAAAGTGGAGGAGCTCTCGCACGGCGCTCCGGCACTTGGACTAATTAAGACCGCCAAGTTTGATGAACATGTGATCGAGCTTGGGCCGGGCGATCTGCTCGTGACATACTCGGATGGCGTAACCGAAGCCCGGAATGAAAGAGATGAGTTTTACGGCGACCAGCGTCTCAAGGCGGTGATCGGAAAATCGGCCGGCATCTCACCCGATCGGGTCGGCGAGAGAATCCTTGCCGAAGTCGACGCCTTCGTCGGCGAGGCGCCGCGCAGCGACGACCTCTCTCTTGTACTGATCAAGAGATGGAGCTGAGGGCACAACCACAGGGGATAATTCAAAATTTAAAATTGAGAATTTAGAATTCTTTCTTGAATATTCCATGAATGTCGTGCTCGAAGTGATATATCTTTGCCACTTTCACCTTAAACCGATTGAGCCAGCTGAACCTGTGAACCGCCAGCCCTATCAGCATACCTATTAGCGGCCCGACGAAATAAATCCACCATCCCGTCCAGATACCCGACACAACAGCCGGTCCGACACTCCGCGCGGGATTTGTGCTCGTCCCGGAGATCGGCGCCTCGAAGTAAACCATTACCGCGTAAAGGAACGGAAAGAGAAGCGGGGTATAATTCCTGAGCTTCATGTGGCCGAGGAAGACGAACAAGCCGACAATCAGGCAGATCGTCGTTATCGTCTCTCCCGCGAGCGCGTCGATCATTGTGTAGCCTGTACCCGGGGTGGTGTTTCCGAAAGCGATACTCTTCCCTATTCCTCCCCAGAAGAGGAGTGGGAGCGAGCCGATAACGGCTCCGGCGAACTGTGCCACGATGTACCCGACGGTATCACGCGCGGAGAGTTTACCCTTTATCCGGAAGGCGAGTGTCACTACCGGATTGATGTGCGCGCCGCTTATCTTCCCGACACGGGAGTAGGCGATCGAGGCGCCGGTCGCGCCGAATAGGAAACCGGTAATAAGCCTGCGCAACCCGGGATCGGGAATGAAGTTAACGACCGGACTTCCCTTCCCGAAATCCATGATCACGAAAGATAATCCGAAGAGGAGAAGGAGTGCCGTGCCGACAAGCTCGGACAGGTACACCGCCCATGGAGTCTCGTTTGTCATCGGAAACAATTTAAGAAAGAGGATGGACCGCATCCACACGACTCCTCGTTCATGACTCCGACTCCCGGAGCCGGTCGGGCTCGTTGGAATTCCATCCTATTTAAGTTATAATTTCACGGAAAGTGGCCGGTGTTTTCCCGACACCTGACCCTCGCCGATTTCTGGAAGTTCAGTCGCAACTACCGAAGGAAATACAAAATGAAAGCCATCCCACCTCTCCTTTTCCTGACTCTTCTTCTCTCCGGAATTTTGGCTTCGAATGCCACGGCGCGAGGCAGGGGCGATTCATCTATCAAGCCGGGGCCGGTCTACACGGATACAAGCCTTACTTTTGAGGCGCGCGCCGCCAATCTGGTTTCGATGATGACGCTGAAGGAAAAGATATCACAGATGGAGAACGACGCGCCGGCAATTCCGCGACTCGGTATCCCGGCGTATAACTGGTGGAACGAGTGCCTGCACGGCGTCGCGCGAAACGGGATCGCCACCGTGTTTCCACAGGCCATCGGTATGGCTGCGACTTGGGACCCGAAACTGATACACCAAGAGGCAGATGTCATTTCGACCGAGGCGCGTGCGAAATACAACTACGCCATCAGCAAGGGCGAACACGGGATTTACCAGGGACTTACATTCTGGTCGCCCAATATCAACATAGACCGTGATCCTCGCTGGGGGCGGAACCAGGAGACTTATGGTGAAGATCCGTACTTGACTTCGACGATGGGAGTAGCTTTCGTAACGGGCCTGCAGGGAAATAACCCGAGGTACTTCAAGGTCATTTCGACGCCGAAACATTTCGCGGTCCATGACGGCCCTGAGCCGCTGCGCCATACGTTCGACGCCGTCGTGAGCAACCGGGATCTCTACGAAACATATCTCCCCGCCTTCGAGGCCTGCGTCCGGCAGGGCGGAGCATACTCGGTGATGGGAGCTTACAGCGCCCTCGACGGAGTTCCTGACTGCGCCAGCACCTTCCTGCTCACAGACATCCTGAGGAATAAGTGGGGATTTAAAGGTTATGTGGTTTCAGACTGCGGGGCGATCGGAGATATAGCGTACGGGCACAAGTATACCAAGACTCTCACCGAAGCGGCGGCGGCGGCGGTTAAAGCCGGCTGCGACCTCACCTGTGGAGATGAGTACCAGACTCTCGACAAAGCCGTGGCGGAGGGCCTTGTTTCCGAGAAGGATATAGACAATGCCGTGACGTGGCTGATGCTGGCGCGTTTCAAACTCGGGATGTTCGATCCCCCCGCCGCCGTGCCGTACACCAGAATCACAATCGCGGACAACAACACGCCGGCCCACATGGAACTTGCCCGGAAAGTCGCCGATGAAAGCATAGTCCTCCTCAAGAACACCCACGGCACTCTGCCTCTCCGGAAGGATCTCAAGCGGGTCGCGGTGATCGGAGTCTACGCGGACGACATAGAGGTTCTCCTCGGAAACTACAACGGGACGCCCTCCAACCCGGTAACGATACTCCAGGGTATCCGCAACAAGCTCGGAGACAAAGTCGACGTCGAGTACGCCGGCGGATATAACCTCCTCGTCGACCCGAATCGCGAAGAGCCGGTGGACCAACGGTATCTTAAGCCGGCGGGCGGATTTGCGGGACACGGACTCCTCGCCGAATTCTACGACAACTTCGACCTGAAGGGGAAACCCGTACTCACGCGGGTGGATACTTCAACGGTGCAGTACTGGGGCATGGGCTCGCCGGGCAAAGGAGTCCCGAAGGATCACTTCTCGATGAGATGGACCGGAACGCTCACGCCTCCCGCGACCGGCAAGTATGAGCTCGGGATAATAACCGACGACCGCGGAAGGATATTCCTCAACGGGAAACTCCTCGTCAACAACTGGAGGCCATATCAGCTGAACGTGTTCAAGTCGAAGGATGTCGTGCTGCAGAAGGGAAAAGAATACAGGATAGAAATCGACTATGCCGACAGCATCGACTTCGCGGGCATAAGATTTATGTGGAAGAGGATTTACCCGCAGCCGCCGGCGGAAAAACTTCTTGCGGATGCCGTTTCGTTGACGAAGAAGTCAGATGTGGCAATAGTCGTCGCCGGAATATCGCCTCGTCTGGAAGGGGAAGAAAGCAGCCTGAATATTCCCGGCTTCAAGGGAGGCGATCGCACGAGTCTTAAGATTCCCGCGAACCAGGAGAGGCTGATCAAGGCTCTCTACGCGACCGGGAAACCGATCATCCTGGTTCTAACCGGTGGCAGCGCCCTCGCGGTCAATTGGGAAGAAGAAAATCTCCCCGCCATAATCGACACATGGTACCCCGGTGAAGAAGGAGGGAACGCCGTCGCGGATGTCCTCTTCGGCGACTACAATCCCGCCGGAAGATTGCCCGTGACATTTTATGAGTCCGCGAAAGATATTCCTCCGTTCACCGACTATTCCATGCAGGGAAGGACGTACCGCTACTTCAAGGGAACGCCGCTCTATCCCTTCGGTTTCGGTTTGAGTTACACGACATTCGACTATTCCGATTTGAACGTGAGCAAAGATGTCGCGAAGCCCGGTGATACGCTCACGGTTTCGGTGAAGGTCAAGAATACAGGCGAGCGCGACGGCGACGAAGTTGTTCAGCTGTACGTCAAAGACCTGACTTCCAAAGAGCCGCAGCCGATCAAATCGCTGAAAGGCTTCGACCGCGTCTCGATCAAAAAAGGTGAAGTGAAGACAGTGGAGATATCGCTGCCGGTCAGGTCACTTAAATATTACGATGACGCGAAGATGGGTTATGTCGTCGAGCCCGGGAAGTATGAACTGCAGGTAGGCTCTTCGTCGTCCGATATCAGACTTAAGAGGACTATCACCGTGGATTGAGTTCGTCTCCAGACGGAAGACCGGCTGAGAGGCAAGGAATGTGACCGCTGCTCACCTGTTGAAACAGGAAATGAGTGGCGGTCTTTTTTTTTTTGAGCACTCCTGCCTTTCGGGGGCAGCGGGGTCATGATGCACCAAACCTGATCCATTTATCGGAAGATTTACTGAAGACTTTACTTGCAATTTCGGTCGGAAGGCGTGAAATTCTACGCGTTGAGCGAGCGTCCTGAGGAGGAAAGGCGCGGCTGCGATTCCCAGTCGCGGCGCCGTTCCTGTTGATCGGTTTCAGTTTTGGCAATATCACCGACGGCAGCATCCCCCTCATATTCACTGAGTGTTGGCAAAGAATGACAGGACGGGAAAATGCGCACCTTCACGGCGGTATTCTATTTACTGTTCTTCTCTCTGACAGCTTGGGGGCAAACGAGTCCAGGCTTGTGTTTGAAGAGTGGGTCTGTCCTCCGCACAGATTCGGACCATCCAGTCGCTGTAAACGGCGAGGCAGGTAGGCTTCGCAATTGGAACGTAAATGCCGTTATTTCATCGACGGCGTGCGATTTTCGGAAAGACGCTAGATAGCGCCTGCGGGTTGGAGGAACTACTTTTCGCGCGGTTGAAAAGGGGATTTTGGCACCCAGCCGGAATTGTCAAAAGTCGCAAAAAAATTCCCCCGACAATTGCTTGACAATCGCTAATCAGCACATCAAATTACGATTGACGGGCAACCGGATTGAGGATTGGTGGCATGTTTGCGAATCCCATTCGTAGCACAATGCCAGATTACATTTCTCTTTTTTTAAGCAGGTCCATACCAACGTAAACATTCCTCCTATTTCGTTTTCTTACACAAAAGAAAATTAAGGAGGCAATTATGCGTTTTGTTTCTGCAATTGTTTTTGTCGCACTCATTTCTGCGGGTGCATGGGGACAAACAAATTACTATTCCGCGGGCAACGATGACATAACATCGGTAAATAGTTGGTGGACCAATGCCGATGGCACAGGGTCACACCCAGCGGACTTCACGTCACCAAACCAGATATTTCGTGTTCAAAGTGGCCATGTGATGAATACATCCAGCCTGTGGACAGTCTCCGGTGACGGTTCAAGGGTCGTTATTGAAACTGGAGGGAAGATTGTTACAGGTCAATTTAACCACTCTATAACATTGGACATGCAGAGTGGTGCGGAATACAGCATTGGGAATGCAACCTATGGAGAGGTCACGGTTGGCACATGGGATAATAACAGTACGATTAGATTCACCGTCCCTCCAAGTAACTTTCGCACAATAAATCATCCCAATGTG
>JAJYGB010000185.1 GCA_021785235.1 Bacteroidota bacterium | reverse complement strand
TTGGAGATCAGTTCTTTTCCAACGGAGACTACGTCCCGCCCAATCCTCGTTTTTCGATTCTGATGCACGACGAAGACGGAGTGGACCTGAGCAAGGGAAGTATAAATATCACGATAGACGGTCAGAAAGTCGATCCGTCCCTCGTTTCGATCCCGGACTCGGTGTCGAACCCGACGTCCGTCACGGCCACCGCGCAGCTTCCCGTCAAAGACGGCTCGCACACGCTCCAGATTACCGCGGAAGACGCGAACGGCAACGTGTCCGCACCGGTCGCGGTCAATTTCGTGGTCAGGTCTGATTTCAGTCTGAGGGTGTACGGCGCTTACCCGGATCCTTTTGTCAGCCAGACATTCATTGCCTTCGATGTGACTTCCGGTAATCCGATAGATGCAGTCATGATAAAGATCTATTCGGTGAGCGGCAGGCTGGTAAAAACCATCCGTTACCCGAGCGATAATCCGATGGAAACGATCGGACTACTTCAGGGGGGAACGGGGTCTCCCACGGCCGTCGGTTACCACGAAGCGTGGTGGGACGGGACCGACAATTTCGGGAACCAGGTTGCTAACGGAGTCTATTTCTATAAGGTGAGCATCAGCAGCGGCGGGAAGACACTCGTCGACATCGGCAAGATGGCGAGGTTGAGGTGAAAAGAATCACACTCTCGCTTCTTCTCATCAGCCTGCCGGCGTTTGCGCAGACGACGCATTATGCCGGGAGTTTTCTGGAGATCCCCGTCGGGGCGGAAGGGCTGGGCATGGGAAACGCGTTTGTGTCGCTGGCCGACGACGGTACGGCATTCCATTACAACCCCGCTGGAACCGCGCTCATCGACACCAAAATACTTTCGATGATGTACTCCTCGCAGTACGGGTCTCTCTTTGCTCCCCTTTCGAATTTCTTTTTCATCGGCTACGCCCAGAAACTTCAGGACCTGAATGTATCCGTCGATTGGGTTCGGCTCAGTGTCGACAACATCCCCGCGGAGCCTGACCTGACGGTATATGATTCACCCGCTCAGCGGGAATTGCTCGTGAAGACGGGCACCGGTGCCGGGTACTTCAACAGCGCGGACGACGGAATTTACCTCAACATATCCAAAATGTATAGTTTCGACATCGACCTGGGTTGGGCTCTTTCGAAAATACCGGTCCAATTGCCAATCGGCATCAACTTCAAGATAATTCATCGCATGCTTGACGGGCGCGCGGCATCCGGCGTCGGAATTGACGGCGGATTCATGTTCAGGTTCCCGATCGGTACCTTCTTTGAGAAGGGGAAATTGGGTACATTCTCTTTCGGTATGAACGTTCGTGACATCACGAACACGAGGATTGCCTGGGACACGCAGACTACCGAGGTAATTCCGCGCAGCGAGTTATGGGGGGTCTCTTACGACGCCCCCATTAAGCCTCTGGACGGCGACATTGTTGTCGCGTTTAACCGCGACACTCAATATGGTGACTACCTCTTCGGCGCGGAATATGTCTATCATGACCTGCTTTCTGTCAGGTTCGGGTCGGATGCTTCCAACCTCACGGCGGGAATAGGCATTGATTTGGATTTCATGCGCGTCGACTACGCTTTCCTGGCGCAGGATCTCGGGAACGTGAACAGAGTCAGCGCGTCGTTTTATCTGGACAGACTTTTTAAGTAATGTTGTTGAAGAACAGCGGGTCGGCATGCGGTTGTCCCCTTTTCACGCTGGTGATGCACACTGAAGCTAAACGCTGCCTCGGGAGCTGCGCCGCAAAGCTGATATTCCGGCCGCAGCGCGGGCGATTCCGGAAGCTGACAGAATCAACGACATGGTCTTTATTATAGTTCAATAGAAAGGGAATAAATGCGAAAGAAATCTGTTGCAGCTCTGGTTGGCCTTGTATTCCTGGTCTCTTTGCAGTCGGTGAATGCGCAAGGGCTGTTCAGCAACCCGACTCCATCGACTGGGTCGAACGCTCCCTCTTACTACTATCTCGGTGGTAAGGAAGGATTAACGATTGCCGTTAATCTCTGGGGCTTTGTGAGGAATCCCGGAAGATACGAGGTGCCAAGCTCAACAGACCTCGTGCAGCTCATATCTCTCGGCGGAGGGCCGCTTGAGCATGCCCAACTTGACGGAGTCAGGATAGTCAGGCAGATAATACAGCCTGATTCGACGTACAAGACGGAAGTAATACCTGTCGACCTGGACCACTACCAGAATACCGGCGCGAAGACGCCGCTGCTACTCCCTGGGGATACCATCATTGTCCCGGGTTCGACTTTCAACACTGTAGAGCAGATACTCTCGGTGTTTCGGGACGTAGCTCTTATTTTCTCGGGTGTGGCTACTCTGATGATCGCCCTCAAACAGTATTGAATTGCTTGACACCGGGCGTTAACTTTATCGGCTGAATTTTCCGGGGTCGCTTCTATGCGACCAGTGTTAACTGAAGGAATCTAGTTTGGCAGAATGTGTCTTACTGAAAGGGTCACCGTAATGATGCGAAGTGATGTCAAGAACGACTTTCCGATTTTCGCGAATTGGAAGGAGAAGGGCAAGCCGCTTATCTACCTGGACAGCGCGGCGACGACCCAGAAGCCGCGTGAAGTGATTGACGCGCTTGACGAATATTATTCCAAATACAACGCCAATGTGCACAGAGGGACCTACGAGCTCAGCCAGCTTGCTACCGACATGTACGAAGAGGCAAGGACAAAGGTCGCACGATTCATCAATGCCGGGAAATCAGAGTCGATAATATTCACGCGGAACGCCACGGAATCGCTGAACCTAATCGCTTACGCGTGGGGATTGAATAATCTTCACAAGGGTGACGAGATAATTCTCAGCGAGATGGAACATCACAGCAATCTCGTCCCGTGGCATATTATCGCGCGCCACACGGGGGCAGTTTTGAAGTTCATCAGGATGAGCAGTGACTACCGGCTCGACCTTCAGTCGCTCAAGGATAATCTTGGACCGAAGACGAAGATCGTGTCTGTCGTCCACGTTTCCAACGTTCTTGGGACCATAAACCCCGTGAAGGAAATCTGCCGCCTGACTCACGAGGCAGGTGCGCTGGCCATCATCGACGGCGCCCAGGGCGCTCCGCAAATGCCGGTGGACGTCCGCGATATTGACTGCGATTTCTACGCTCTTAGCGGACACAAGATGTGCGGGCCGACCGGCATAGGGGCTCTCTACGCCAAGTACGAACTCCTAGAGAAGATGGAGCCGTTTCTCGGCGGGGGAGAGATGATAAATGAAGTGTACCCGACGACATCCAATTACGCAAAGCCGCCTTACAAGTTCGAAGCCGGTACTCCGAACATAGGGGGTGCCATCGGGCTCAAAGCCGCTATCGAGTACCTCGAGAAGATCGGGATGCAGAATGTTGAGGACCACGAGATAGCCCTGGGTGATTACGCCGCGAAGCGCCTCGCGGAAATCGAAGGCATTCATATTTTCAGGCCTAAGACGACGGGGACCGGAGTCCTGTCATTCACGGTCGACAACGTCCATCCTCACGACATTTCCACGATCCTCGATTCCGAGGGCGTGGCAATACGTGCCGGTCACCACTGCGCCCAGCCGTTAATGAGAAAACTCCAGGTGCAATCCACAGCCAGGGCGAGCTTCTACATTTACAACGACAAATCCGACGTCGAGGTGCTTGCCGGGGCTCTCGAAAAAGGCGTTGCGTTGTTCAGACCAAGGAAGAAGGCCGATGTCGCTAAATGATTTGTTTACGGAAATTATTCTGGACCATTACCAGCACCCGCACAATCATGGTTTGATCCCGAACGCGACCCTCAGCTCCCGCGGATTCAACGAATCGTGTGGTGACGATATTCAAATATCCGTTCTCATCAAGGACGGGGTGATTGCCGACGCGAAGTTCTCCGGAGCAGGATGTTCGATAAGTCAGGCCTCGGCTTCCATTATGACTGATCTTGTCAAAGGAAAGACGGTCGAAGACGCGAAACAAATTGCATCGAGGTTTTACGAGATGGTCAAGGGCACCGAAGGCGATTATGGCGAAGAGATGGGAGACGCCATATCTCTGCAGGGCGTATCCAGGTTCCCGGTGAGAGTGAAGTGCGCGACGCTGGCCTGGCACACGCTTGAAGAATCCCTCTCAAAGGGGAGCGACGGAGAAAAGAAGTAAAACCGTTCGCCTGAAACTCCAGGCGCCGCAGTTTCGCGGGTTGAAGTGAAGGGGGAGTCTTGGTTAAATTTACCCGCAATGCAGATCGTTAGTTCCAAAGAAGATACGAGCGAAGAGGTTTGACTACGTGGGAAAACTGATTTTCTGGGACGTTGACACGCAGTATGATTTTATGATGCCGGACGGGAAGCTTTATGTGCCCGGGGCCGAAACATTGTCCGACAACCTGTCGAGATTGACCGGCTACGCGCGTTCCAACGGAATACAAATTTGCGGGTCTGTTGACTATCACCTGGTCAGCGACGCCGAGATATCCGACCATCCTGATTACCATGTAACTTTTCCGCCCCACTGCCTCCAAGGGACGCCGGGGCAGGAGAAGGTACCGGCGACGAAGCCGCTGAACGCGCTTTGGATCGATAATATCCAATATGCCGATGGTCAATTGAAGAAATTGCTCGCGGTTCATCGCGGCGAGGTGATTTTCAGGAAACAGTGGTTCGACGTGTTCACGAACCCGAACGTCGGGGAATTCCTTGACCTTGTACGGCCCACGGATGTGGTGGTGTACGGAGTCGCGCTTGATGTGTGTGATGCGCATGCCATCGAAGGTTTCCTCCGACTGGGGTTGTTTAATCTCTATCTTGTCGAGGATGCCGTCAAAGCCATCTACGAAGAGAAAGGGAAAGAGCTCCTTGAGGAGTGGTCCCGGCGTGGGGTCACTCTGATGAAGACATCCGATGTCGAGAACGGATTCGTGCTGCGGGGAAAGAAGCCCTGAGCCGCAATCCGGCCCGGCCGGTTCTGCATCGAGATTGTTTTTTCAAATATCTGAGAGAAGAAAACCAGTAATCGGCGTGTTTGGTTTTGTGCTTCACCACATGCCGTATGACGAAGTTCCCATCCTAATTGAAAGGGATAATCATGGATTACCGAATTGAGAAAGACTCGCTGGGCGAACTGAAAGTCCCGGTGGATGCTTATTACGGAGTGCAGGTTCAACGAGCGGTAGATAATTTTCCCATAAGCGGCTTAAAGCCTCATCCTGACTGGGTGAAGGCGACCGTGCTTGTGAAGAAGGCCGCGGCGATCGTCAACAGCAAGCTTAACCTTCTCGACAGAAAGAAGGCCGATGCAATTGTCAAGGCGTGCGATGAGGTACTGAGCGGAAAATTCAACGACCAGTTCGTCGTCGATGTCTTTCAGGCGGGGGCGGGTACTTCACACAACATGAACGCCAACGAGCTCCTTGCCAACCGCGCGATAGAGATCCTCGGCGGAAAACGCGGGGATTACTCCGTGATAAACCCCAACGATGATGTCAACATGGCTCAGTCGACGAACGATGTGATTCCGGCGGTCATACGCGTTTCCTCGATTCTTCTTGTCGACAAACTCCTACCTGTGCTCGGTGAGTTGCGGGCGTCGTTCGAGAAAAAGGCCGCCGAATTTGATCACGTAATAAAATCCGGAAGGACCCACTTGCAAGACGCGACCCCCATCAGGCTCGGCCAGGAATTTTCCGGCTATGCGGCCTGTGTGCAAGGACATATAGAGAGGATAAAACAGGTTCGCGAAGATCTCACGTACCTTGGCATCGGCGGGACGGCGGTGGGAACCGGTGTTAACTCCGATCCGCAATACAGGGAGATGATGCCAAAAGAACTTGCAAACCTGACCGGAATCGCTTTCAAGCAGGCGAAGAACTACTTCGAGGCGATGCAGAGTATGGCAGGCGCGGTCTCTTTGAGCGGCTCGATTCGCAACCTGGCTCTCGACATCACGAGGATCGCGAACGATCTGCGGCTTCTAAGCAGCGGCCCGCGAACCGGTTTAGCCGAAATTAAACTTCCGGCTGTCCAACCCGGGTCGTCCATCATGCCCGGAAAGGTTAACCCGAGCATTCTCGAGATGGTGAACATGGTCTCATACCAGGTTATCGGCCTCGATACTACTGTCGCCTACGCGACTCAGGCGGGACAACTTGAGCTGAACGTGATGATGCCGGTGATCGGCTTCAACCTTACGTTTGCGCTTGAAATATACAGAAACGCCATGCACGTTCTCCGCGTCAAGTGCATCGACGGCATAGAAGCCGACGAAGCCATATGCAGGGATTTCGCTGAAAAGAGCGTGAGCATCGTGACTGCGCTGACACCACACATCGGCTACGCCAAGGCGGCAGAGGTTGTGAAGGAAGCCGTGGGAAAGAATAAAACGGTCAGGGCAGTACTCCTTGAAAAGAAGCTCGTCGAGGAAAAACTCCTTAATGATATTCTCGATGCGTACAAACTGACGGAAGTTGGAAGGCATTAACTGTTGTGAAGTGACCGCCACCCGCATGGTGGCGGTCGCTGATTCTTAACAAAAAAGTCCGCCGACGGCGGACTTTTTACTCTCGGGGCACAAGAAGAATGAAGATTACTCTTTCTTCGTTGATTTCTTTTTCATCATTGTCTTCGACTTCATCTCGTGTTTCTTCACCGCGCTCTTCTTCATTGTCTTCTTCGACATCATCTCATGCTTCTTCATGCTGCCTTTCTTGGTCACGCGGGCCTTGCTCCATTTCTTCGTGGTCTTCTTCTTATTCATCTTCATGCTCTTCCCGTGAGCCGTCATTTTCTTGCCGGATTTCCTCGACATCTCCGTCTTGGTTTCTTTCTTCACCTGCTTCTTCACCGGCTGAGCGTTGACCGAGCCGAAAGCGACGAAAGATGCGAGAAGCATCACTAAAGCCAGTTTGTTCATGGTACTTCACCTCCTTTTAGTTTTGGTTCGGTAAACATACTTAACGGGCACTGTGGGAGGCAATGAATCGGAGATTAAAAAATTTTAATTATTGGAGACTGCCGGAAGAATGACGGTAAACCTGCTTCCCGAGCCAATGCGGCTCTCCGCGAGAAGCCTGCCGCCGTGCGCTTCGGCCACCCATTTCGAAATGGACAACCCCAGGCCAAGCCCATCGGGAAGCCTGCTCCTGCTTTTGTCGACCCTGTAGAACCGGTCAAAAATCCTCTTCATGTCCCTCGGCGGGATGCCGATTCCGGTATCTTCCACCGTGAAGTTCGCGTCGCCGTTAAGTCGCTGGAGCGAAAGAGTCACTTGGCCGCCTTCAGGCGTATACTTGATAGCGTTATCGACCAGGTTTAGCATGAGTTGGCGGAGCCTGACCGGGTCTCCCATCACGGTGATCTCATCGAGCCTGGATATCGACACGCTGATCTTCTTCTGTTCGGCGAGGATATCCGCGTCCTCCCGTATCTCGCTCACCAGCGAATCGAGCCTGGTCGGCTTCTTTTCCATTTTTGCATTGCCGCTATCCGCCTTGGCAAGGAGGATGAGCCCTTCGATTATGCTCGTCATTCTCAGGACCTCTTCGAGGAGGCTTGCCAATGTCTTCTTGTACGAAGCAGTCTTTTTGTTGCCGCGGAGTGCAAGTTCTATCTCCCCCCTCATGATGGTGAGCGGCGTACGGAGTTCGTGCGAGGCGTCCATCGAAAACTGCTGCACCTGCTCGAACGACGCTTCGAGCCTCTCTATCATGTCGTTCAGGGTCTCCGTCAGCCTGCCTATCTCGTCCTCCGGGTTGTTCACGTGGATGCGTTCGCGCAGGTTCGTGGCGGTAATCTTCCTTGCCGTTCTGGTAATTTCATCAACCGGACGCAGAGATTTCTTTGCCAGGAAGAATCCTCCGACGACTGATATCACGAAGACGACTGGGATAAGGAGGAGGAAGATTGAAAAAAGGTTCTGGAGAACATCTGTTATTTCGTCCTCAGGATAAGCGACCCTGATGTCGTAGAACTTGGTGTTGAGCGCGGCCAGACGTATTCGCTGACCCCCGAGAATGGTTTTGATGACGCTGACCTTGTAAGTCTCCAGGCCCGCCGGAGAGGGAAGAGTGTCCTGCCCGAGATTGAAGGACTTGTAGAAGACTCTTCCGCGCCGGTCCATCACGTAAACGAATTGTTTCTTCGAATTGAGGAGTGAATGTTCGTAGATTTTGTTCCAGATGGTGTAGTCCTCGTCGGACTCGCTCCGGCTTTCGCCCTGCGTGCTCGTGGGCGGGTTGGCGGGATAGTTCAATATGCCGCCCCGGAGGGTCCGGGATTTCCCCCGTTCCATGTCGAGCTTACCCTCAAGAATTTCCCTCAACCACTGGGTCTCATTTCTTAGCGAAAGGTCCAGATTCTGGGAGAGCATCTCTCCCGTGTACAAATACGATGTAACCCCGAAAGTGGCGAGCGCGATCAGCAGGACAACTGAATACCAGACAGTGAGTCTAAACCGTATCGACTTAAACATCACTCTATCTTCATCATATATCCGGCCCCGCGAACTGTGCGGATCAGCTTCTTATCGAAACCGGAATCGATCTTGTTGCGGAGTTTGTTCACATAGACCTCAACAATGTTCGTACCGGTGTCGAAGTTGTATTCCCAGATATGCTCCGAAATAACTGTTCTCGTGAGTACACGGTTCGCATTGCGCACGAAATATTCGAGGAGGGCGTATTCACGGTTCGTCAGCTCGATCTCCTTCCCGCTTCGTTTGGCTTTGCGGGTCAGCGTGTCGAGCTCCAAATCCGCAACCTTCAAAGTCATCGACTTCTCCACTACGCTCCTTCTACCGAGCGAGCGGACGCGGGCGATAAATTCGGCGAACGCGAACGGCTTGACGAGGTAGTCGTCCGCACCTTCGTCAAGGCCTTCCACCTTGTCCTCAAGGCTCCCCTTAGCCGTAAGTATAAGAACCGGAGTCGTGTTTCCGCTCGCGCGTACGGACTTCAGAACCTCAATTCCGTTCTTCTTGGGGAGCATAATATCCAGGACGATCACGTCGTACTCTTTCGATAAACCCAGCTTCTCTCCACTCTCGCCGTCGTAGGCGATCTCCACGCGGTGATTCTCCGCCTCCAGGCCGAGCTTCAGGAACCTTGCGACTTTCTTTTCATCCTCAATAACAAGGATTTTCATGTGTGAACCAATTTACAAATAATTTCCATTCATGTTCCGCGCATGCTGCGTGCAAAAAAAGTTGCCCCGCCGAGGACGGGG
>JAJYGB010000265.1 GCA_021785235.1 Bacteroidota bacterium | reverse complement strand
GTTGTCCAACGCATTGTAGGCGTTCTGCGCGCCGATGTTTGTCGCAATGCGGAACCCCGATGTGAAATCGGACATGGTACTATACCTCCATGTTATTGTTTTGAGCGACGTCCATGCCGCTCGTTGAAATCCGCAGGCCCTTTTCCATCGGACTTACGTCCGACCGGATGTGTGCAGGACCTCCGGTTAGAGGAGTTATCAGTTCAAGGCCGTCCGGCGGCTCTCCTCTCGCCGCCGCTCCCGCGAGCTGAAGCCTTGAAGGCTTTTTCCGGCTCACGAGCATGCCTTAACAATAGTATCGGATGTCACCTCTGGAACTTTAGAAGTTTTTCACATGAATCAAACATCAAAGCGACACTATCGAGACGGTTTCAGATGCGGAGTAGCTCTTTACAGGCCTTGATGAGGTGTTCAAGCTGAATATCCAAGCGCAGATTCCCCCCTCCATTTTCTCGGATCCGGAGAAGCATTTGGTAACCTTCAGTAATTTCGTTCATCGAAAGGAGGCCGACCGCTGCCACGTACATTGCTATACCGTTTGTGCGATTGTAATCGAGACACCGGTTTGCATAACTGATCGCATTATCGTTCTCATTTCTTTCCAGCGCGAGCTGTGACATTTTCATGAACAGCCTTTCGAGTATCGCGCTCCCCATTCCGACGTAGTCAAGGCCGAGCACCTTCTTCATTTCCGCGTACGCTTCTTCCTTCCTTCCCATGCTCATCAAGGTCACGCCGGTTTGGTAATGAAGGTACGGATCGTTTTCTGAACGAGACAGCGCTCTTCGCAGAATCTCAAGATTCCTCGCGCCCCTGTCCACAGCCCCCTGAACGAGTCTCCTTGAATAGCCATGATGCAGAATTACGAGGTCGGATCGCTCGATCTTCCCACCGCTCTTCTCTATGCTTCCCCTGATTTGCTCGTGGACCGGCATTTGGTACCTGTACGCACTGCGGTTTCTGAACAGCCTTACTATCCCCATGTCTTCGTACTTCAGCACGTCCGTCTCCGGCATCTCGCTCCGAACAATAATCTCAACTCCGTCAGCGCGTGAAGCCTTGACAAGACCTCGAATCTTTTCTCTTGATTTTTCACTAAGTTCCTCATCCGCATCGAGGACGAGAATCCAGTCTCCGACCGCCGACTCCAGAGCGACATTCCTCGCCGAGGAAAAGTCGTTGTCCCAAGCGTGAGTCACAATTTTAGCCCCATGACTGCTCGCGATTTCGACAGTCGAGTCCGTTGAACCTGTATCGACGACAATCACCTCGTCGGCTACTCCGTTCACGCTTTTCAGGCAAGCATCAAGATATTGAGCTTCATTCCTGACTATCATGCAAAGCGATATACCAGTAGGCATCCGAATTGTCCTTCCATTGTTCCGGCAAAATCCCCGCCGCCGGTATTACTTCGGCTTGAACTTGTTGATCGAATCAACTTCGAGAGGTCGAAGCGTAATGTGGTCCACTCCCTCGGATTTTTCCTCGCCTTCCCGGTTGGTAAGGAGCACCGTCGTGCATTGTGGCTGAGCCTTTTTGAGCTGGCTGCAAAGCTCTCTTCCGTTTATCGATGGCAAACTCAGGTCGATGAAGGCAACTGCGAACCTTTCCGCGTCGAAGAGCTTCGCAGCTTCGACAGCATCGCCGGCGACTTTAAGTCGCGAAAACACTCGCAGAAGGTTCTGCGACTCCTCCTCGACCAGTTTCTTGTCATCCTCCACGAGAAGCGCCGTAAGTACGCCGGTTTCCGCCCCCTCTACCGGCTTCGATTCGATGATTTCCAAAGTCATCATGTTGAGATGGACATCAGCTTCCACCGTAAAGCCAAGCTTCTCGATTTTTCCTACAAGCGCTCTTATACTCGCGCTTCCTTCTATCTTATCCTCATCTACCGCCTCGCCATCGGCTCCCGTGATCCTGAGCCCCACACGTTTACCTTTCCCCTCCGCGGCATCGCCAGGACCAGGCGTAGATGTGGTCATAAGCACGTCGCACTCCTTCAATCCGGAAACGAGTACCACGTTTGAAAGAAGGTCACGGAGAATGTCGAATGTCGCCTGATCGGTTCTGATCTCGGCGAGCGACGAAGTCTCGAAGCCCTTTATCCTGATCGGCATATTCCCCGCGCCGCTGTCAGACTGGTTCATAAGGGCGCTCCTGACCGCCTCGAAGAGTTCATCCTGGCTCTTTGAAGAACCATCGAGGTCCATCGACATCTCTTTTGCCGCGGCGGCCAGATGAAGACGGATCTCCTGAAGTATTTTCTCTTCCCCCTGAACGAAAGAGAGGCGCGAGAGAACGTTGTCGATGGCTATCCTCGCGTTCCTCAGTGAAACAGGTACCCTTTCGATCGATTCCCTGAGAATCGCCTGTTCTTCCTTCGCCCGCTCCAGTTTGGAGTTCAAGAGGGCGGTCTCGGCCTGAAGCGCCGGGAGTTTCATCGTGAATATACTTTTGATCTTGTCGACCGACAATTCAACCATGGTGCGCGATAAACGATCGCTTGAGCACTTCACGGACATCACGCCGAGCCCGATGTTGGCGAAATCGATCTCGTAGATTCCCGAACCCGGGCCTTCCTTTTCGATTAGTTCCATCGGAGGGATTCTCTCTGCCCCGCGGTTCTCAGGGGTAAGGGCCACGGATGACTCCTTCATCTTCGTCGACAAAGATTCCGCGAGTACCTTGACGACGGCCTCAGGAGTTCCAGCCGTCGAGAGTCTCGTCATGAACTCGCTCATGACCTTCGAGTTCTCCACGAGCTGCACAGAAATTCTAGTTTGTTCCTGGGAACCTTTCCTACCTTCGAGCATGTCCAGCGACACCGATGTTACCGCGTTCAACTCTGAAATTGACGGCGAAACTCCTATGAATCTGAACAAGAGAGCAAGACCCTGCCGCCTCGACTTGACCGCGTAGTAAATGCCTTCGCCCCCCTTCATTTCTGCCGACTCAAGCTGATTCGCTGGCAATAGTGAACCGAACTTCGTCGCAGGGACGGACAAATCTTTCGGGAGATTCCCGTTGGAAATTACAAGCGACATCGCGGTACCCTCGATGGAGTAAACTCCTACCGACTCAGCCGCAAAGACCTGGCGGAGGAGGTCAGTCACTCTTCTGGAGTATTCTTCGAACGAACCCTCTCCCATCCCGGTCAGCCCCACCATGGCACGCGTCACTTTTCCGCTCTCCTCGAATCTCCGCTCCGCGGAAATCCTGGCGTGAAGCCCCGCGGCCACCGAAGATGCCGCTTTCAGGACCGGAGCGAGCTCATCGACGTAATTGGCCTGAATGCCGGATGAAGGGAAAGCGATGGAAGCGAATCCGAGGACGTCCCCGACCGCCGTGCTTTGCAGAAGGAGCCTCGAATCTCCCGACGAAAGGACATTCATGAAAGTGGAATCCGGTATCTCTATTCCGGATAAAGACCCTCCGTGCCTGGCCGCGATCACATCGCTCTCTGTGAGGCTGAGAGACAGAGACGGCTCTATTCTTCCCGAAGCTGTAGTCATTAAGAAGACGTCGGCGGTTCCGCGGGAAGTTTGCAGCGTACCCGTTCCTATTACTTTCGCGCCTGCAAACGCGTCCGCCGCAAGGAAGTCGCTTACGCCTTTAAGTATCCCTTCGAATTTATCGGCGGTGGGAAGGTCCCTCACGATAACATTCCGCCGCTTCAATTTCTCTATCTCCGCGCGCTGGCTGATTTCCTGGTTGACCGGCCTGAACCGGTACACATGAGAATTCCCTACCGGGATGTTCTCGACCTTATAAAAGCGGCCGTTCAGCTCGCCGGTGTCATCCGGGCGAGCTATTCCAACGCCAGCAAGCACCTTCGCGGGGTCGACGCTCTCATCGAGCCTTATCGCCAGCTTGTTCCTCGCCGCGACGTTGGCGGCACGGACAATTCCCATCTCCAGGATGAAGACCGGATCATCGGCAAATGATTCCAATAAATTGCTCAACAGACCCTGCGCCCCACGGAGCTGCTGCTTAAGCAACTCCTGTTCGGTGATGTCCTCCAGGAAAAGGAATGTCGTGTCTTCCATGACCGAAGCACTGACATTCAAGTATTTTCTGTCCGTGGCGCGGCACATGCGCATCACGATCGCGCCGGAACGGAGTTCAGATTTGAAGCCCTCTGGAGATTCGCCTAGATATCTGAGGAACCCGTCGAAGCTCCTGTCCGAAGAAAGAAATTCCTTGAAGAGGCTTTCGAACATGTCATTCCACCGGGAAAGTTTTCCTCCGTTCACGGCGGCTGTCGGGAGGAAACTGTTGAAGAGTCTCCCCGACTCCAACGTCGACTTCCTAAGCTCTTCCTCAATTTTCTTGAATTCCGAAACTTCCCGGAAGAGGTAGAAGCCCTTCCCGTGGATATCCCAGTGGGCCACAGAAAACGCCCTCCCTCTCTTGTCAACCAGTTCGGAAACGCCCTCTCCCAGCCCCGGCGCGGCGAGCCCATTCGACGAGAGGAATTCCCCGAACAATTCGCCTTCACTTGTTTCAAGTGTTTCCTGTAGAGAGCGACTGAAGAAAGCGACGCGACCCTCCGAAACCATCATGGCCGGCACAGCGGCATTTCTTACCAGATCCTCCGAAAAGGACTTCGCTTCGTGCACGGCTTTCTGCAAAGACTCGTTGTCGGAACGGAGGGCGTCAATGGTCCGTCCAAGTTCACCTCTGAGTTCGATATCGGAAGTATCATCCACGAGGTACACTGCCGATCGGCCGCGGCCGCCGTCAGGATTTTTTCTGGTCACGACATATGTCTTGAAGTGTCTCCCTGAAATAACAACGGATGTCGAGCGACTTTCTCCGGCGGCGACCCCCACAAAAAGCTCGACGAATTCCTGTCTCGCCTTTTCATCTACGAGCGAAGAGAACGATTGCCCTTCAGGCTTCAAGTCAGGTTCGGCAAGACGCCTGAGAGCAGTGTTAACTTCCACAATGATCCCATGCTCATCCAGCACCGCGGCTGGAAACGCCATTTCGTTGAAAAGATTGAGATGCGAACTCTCTTTCTCGGTTAGTTCCCCTTTCAGCTTAACCAGCTGTTCATCAAATCCAGTCTCCAGCGATTTAAGCCTGCCTTTGATCGCCGAGAGTTGAGAAGCCGCTTTCAGTAGGAATACAAAACGGCTTAGGCCCTCTCGGAGTGTCGGGGGTTTTTGATGCAGAAGGAGCAAGAGCGCCTTCTCCGCGGAGTCGGTCTTCAGCGAAGACGTCGCAACGAGTTCAACTCCAAGTTCCCGCTGCAACTTCCTCAACGCCGCCGATGTAGTCATATCCCCGAGAAGTTGAAAGATGTCGTCGTACTCGGCAAACGCCGCTTCGAACGCTCTCTTCCGGCCGTCGGTGAGAGGGATCTTGTTGGGTGACAACCTAATCCCCGCTTTTCTGATGAGACTCGCGGTCTGTTCCGGATTGGCTACGGAATATCTGGTCAATGCCGCTGTTTCTCCAGAACGATTGAACAGAAACGCGTCGCAGTCAAACGCTTTCCCGGCGGCTGACACGATCAGCGCGTCGGCAGAGTCGAGCTTCTCTGCAAATATTATATCCGATAGAGCGGCGAAGAAAGATTCCTGAAATCTGGCATAATGATTTTCCAGCTCTACCGGCTCGGTGGATTTACTCTTTTTCAGATTGAGCATAATGCTTCGGATTGATGATTGGTGACGGGAACAATCGCATCACTTCAAAATGGAAAGGGATTTTCTCCCTTTCTCATTGCCTCGGGAGCGTGAAGTAAAATGTCGAGCCTTTGCCTTTGCCTGCCGATTCGACCCAGACGGTTCCACCGCTAAGTTCGACGATCTTCTTAACAAAAGACAGGCCCAAACCGCTCCCCTCAACTTTTTCGGTGTCGCTCGTCTTCACTCTCTGGAAGATCGCGAAAATTCTGTCGTGGAATTCCTGCGAAATGCCGATCCCGTTGTCCCGGACGTAGAAGAGATAATGATCGATTTTGTCGTGGACTCCTATCGTCAGCTGCGGACTTGGCTGATCACCCATGTATTTGATGGCATTGTCGACGAGATTCACGAAAATTCGTTCAACATATCGCGCTACAACGTAAAGCGTCGGGAATGTCCCTTCAAGAGAGACTTTGACCTTCTTCTCGGCTAGTCTGATCGACATGTCGGTCAAAACGCGTTCGATGAGAGGCGTCATGTCTGTCTCTTCCGGTACGGCCTCGACGCTTCCGACTCTAGCGAGGTCCAGGAGGTCGTTTACGAGCGAGTGCAGACGCGCGGAAGACGTCATGATAGCGTCGATAAGAACGTCCTGTTCGACTTCAAGCCGACCGCTTCTCTTGAGTTCTCTCGCGAATCCTTCGATGACGAGTATCGGAGATTTCAGATCATGGGTGATGGCGTAAGTGAACTGCTGCAACTCGCGGTTCTTGCTTTCGAGCAGCCTGGTCTTCTGGATAGTTTCCTCGTGAAGTCTCGAGTTCTCGATGGCGGCCCCGATCACCGTGCCTATCCCTTCTATTATCTCGCGCTGCGCGTCCTCAAGCACGCGATCCGATTCGCTGAATAGTGCGCCCACCCCGACAGCTTTTCCTTTAGCCTTCAAGGGAAAAACGACAAGCGAGGCAAAAGGTGATCTCCGCATCGAGCGCGGCATCAATGCCTGGTTTTCGTTCCGGCCTATGGACTGCACGGCATCCGACTTTAAAACTTTCCCGAACACGTTTGATGTTATTTCCGAACCGTGGACCTCTGAAAGGAAATCCTCGCTAAGGTTCGCGCTAGCCGCCACAAATATTCTGCGGCCAACTTTGTCCGGAAGAAGTATGGCTCCTGCGTCTCCGGTAAAAATATCCATCGTTTGCTTTACAGAAAACTCCAGTACCTCCCTGAAGTCGATCGTCCGGTTCAGGAGCGTGGCGATGCGATTGATCGCGCTTAGCTGAAGGTTTCTCTGAGTGAGCGTCTCCTCCAGTCGTCGTCGGTTCGTCACGTCGATAAGTATGCCGAGCGTGCCGGCAAGAACGTTGTCTTCTCCGAAGAACGGCGAGGTAGATATTTGAATGTAGTACTCTTTGCCGTCCGGCCTTCTTAGCAGGAATTCCTTCGAGTCGATAGGCCTTTCGGTAGTAATGGTCTGGTTAAATGGAAGGTTCGGCGACGCAACGGGCCGCTTCGTGTTCGGGTCACACACCCCGCTTAGGAGAGCCGCGGAGTTCTTGCGGAGATTCAGCTCTCTGTCGACGCCAAATATTTCCTCCGCAGCCCTGTTCATCCCAACTATTTCCCCAAAGCGGTTGGTAACAATCATACCCTCTCCGATACCTTCAAATAGTCTCAGAAGATCCTCGGAGATAACCACGCCGTTATTTCTTACATCCACGCCCATCAAGTTGCGATTTATTCAAGGTGTTTCAAGTTAAACCCCGACCACTTTACTTACAAACGTGTGTCCCATGGATGTTTACCATGATCGGAAGTTCATTGACATCCGTCTTCTTTTCCGCAGAAAACTTGAGTAACCAGGCACCTAAGGGAACCGGAGGCATCCTTGCACCTAAGCGCAGAAGAATCTATATTATCACGACCCGATCGGCGGGATTCTTTGATAAATCCGGGGCTGTAGCTCAGCTGGGAGAGCGCGTGAATGGCATTCACGAGGTCGAGGGTTCGATCCCCTTCAGCTCCACAAGATTCCATCCTCGCAATTCAATCCATCCTTATCCGGTCGATATCCAGTCGCGAGTTGCACTGAACGGCAGTTTTTCGAACCTGTATGCTTCGAAGTCAATCTTGCTGAAAACCATTTTGTAAACTAACCGGTTCGCAATGGCCGTTTACGAGTCACTAAAAAGCTGTGGATGATACAAGCGTCGCCCCGCCATACAGCCGGCCGTCATTGCGGTTAGGACTCGAATCGTGTATCACCAGGGAGCCGGGCGCTTCGTCGAACTTGTAGTACGCAACAAGGCCGGGCTCGTTGCCGGTCAGCTCCGTTGACATGCTTTCCGCGATTTCAGGCTGGGTACGCGCTACATTCCAAATCCGGACTTCGTCGATTTCTCCCTTGAAGAATTCGGTGTAGAGAGAGTCGACCCGCGCGCCTATACGCAAGGGAAGGTCTCCCGCATGTATCTCGCCCGCCCCAGTTCCCTGGAAAACCAACTGAGCCCCGTAGTAGACTCTGATCCCGGTGGACTGCGAATAAGTCACCGCGATGTGCGTCCATTGATCTGCGGGAACCGGCTGCTCCACCATTAGTCGTCCCCAGTAGTTCGGGGCCGTGGAATCGAGCTTCGTGCAGTGCAAAATGATCCCAGGCTGTAGCCCTTCAGCGAAATCCAGTAGAAAGTTGTAGCTCCCCTTCGCTATCACGGTATTATAATATCGCTCCGCGGGTTTTACCCAGGCTTCGAGCGTAATCGCGGTGTCTATTGAAGAAAGCGAAGGAGAGTTGGGCACTTCCATATATCCCGATTGGCCATCCAGGCTGAGAGCGTTTCCCGCCTGCCCGGTACCCCAAGTTACCGTCACGGATATTGAGCCGGTCGCGGGATTGAGAACAAGATTCACAGCCGTCAACTCTCCTCCGACAACCTGTACGGATGCGCCTCCGGTGTACTTCAGCTGATTTGTATTATCGTACGCGTTCACCTGCAAATGCCAGGTGCCCGCTGGCACGCTGCTGAACTGGCAAGTCGCGGAATCGTTTGATATGACAAACGCGCTCGTCAAAGTATCGTAACCGTCACGAGACAGGATTCCAACCACTTTGGCAATGCCGACCGGAGCGTTCTGCATCGACAACCCAATCTTTATTGTCGACGAATTCAGACCCGCGTTTGGACCAACTACTGTCCCCTTGTTGCAAGAAACGACCGAGAATGCAAGAAGACCCGCGATGAGTATCGGTAGACCTTTCATATGCCGCCTCCGTTTAACTCTGTGACTAAATTTTAGTGCGCGCTTCCAACATAGTCAAGAACGGGCCCGGCGTCTTACGGAAAGGATTCAGCTCCTTCTTTCCCTGTAAAAGCCGATAAGGTCGGTGTTGGCTGGTTTATATCCGAGCTGTCTTTGCATTGCAACGATCTGGCCGCGGTGATAAGTGAAGTGATTGAAAAGCTGGTTGAACGCCCACAGCTTCGGGTGGAAGTGTTTGTTACCCTTGGAATCCTGGTATTCCACCTTTTCCTGAAGCTGAGAATCGTTCAATGCTGCCAGGACGCCTTTCATCCTGTTGTCAAGGCTGTCCCATACTTTTCGAAAGGCTTGGACGTTATTGAGCTGAGAGGGGTCTAGGGA
>JAJYGB010000355.1 GCA_021785235.1 Bacteroidota bacterium | reverse complement strand
TGTTTCCGAAAGAGACATTTCAGAAAACCGGACTACCGGCGGACGTGTTCACGCCGGAAGGGGCGGAGTTTTACGGTAAGTTCAGCTTCATGAAGGCGGGTATCGTTTATTCCGACTATGTTACCACCGTCAGCAGCACGTACGCGAACGAGATATCCGGGAGCGAAGAATACGGCTTCGGATTGGAAGGGGTCCTCGCCAAGAAGAAAAAGAAATTTTCAGGCATAGTGAACGGCATCGATTATTCTCTGTGGAATCCCGATACAGATCAGTTCATCCCGTTCAAATACAGCGTGAAGACGCTCGACGCGAAAGTCGAGAACAAGAAGTATCTGCTCAAGAGGTTCGATAAGAAATTCGAGCCGGGTGTTCCGCTTATAGGGATGGTGACAAGGCTAGTGGAACAGAAAGGGATAGACCTTGTCATTGACGGCTTCGCGGACCTGATGAAGTTGAAGGTGCAGTTTATTCTTCTAGGCACAGGCGAGAAGCAGTACCACACCAAGTTGGAAGCGCTGGCAAAGAAATATCCGGATCATTTCTCTCTCGAACTTGGCTACAACGACGAGCTCGCGCATTTGATTGAAGGGGCATCCGACATATTTCTCATGCCGAGCAAGTTTGAGCCGTGCGGCCTGAACCAGCTTTACTCCTTGAAGTACGGCACAATCCCGGTTGTCAGAAAAACTGGCGGACTCGCCGACACCGTGGTTGAGGTTAATCCTCAGAAAGGGACCGGGACCGGGTTTTTCTTCGAAGAGTACAGCTCGGCGTCGATGGTGAAAGCAATTACCCGCGCAGTTTCGCTCTTCGAGGACCAGAAAAACTGGCAGAAGGTGATGCGTAACGCGATGATGGAGGATTTTTCCTGGACAAGTTCAGCAAAGCAATACGAAGACCTGTATAACAAGATTCTGGAAAAGTGAACCGGGCCGTTTTCATTGATCGGGACGGAACGATCAACATCGACAAGGATTACCTTACCGACCCGGACGATCTCGAGCTGATAGAAGGCTCATCCGAGGCAATAAAGATTGCAAACGCGCTCGGGCTTAAGGTTGTCATCATCTCGAATCAATCGGGCATCTCGCGGGGAATAATGACCGCCGCGCAGGTGGATTCTGTCAATTCCAGGCTTGTCGAGATTCTGAAGGAATCAGGCGCGAGAGTTGACGCGATATATTACTGTCCGCACCATCCAAACTACGGGGACAAGGTCAACTGTGACTGCCGCAAACCAGGCATAGGAATGCTTTTGCGGGCGGCGGCGGAATTCGGTGTGGACCTTTCAAGTTCGTTTGTCGTCGGCGACAAGTGGAGCGATGTCAAATGCGGGGAAAATGCCGGAGCCTTCACTTCGCTCGTGAGAACCGGATACGGTGAGGCCGACTATCAGCGGTGCATTGACGGCGGAATCAAAATAGATTATCTTGCTGAGAACCTTTTCGATAGTGTAACAAATTTTATCCGAAAGAAGATTGAAACTGATAATTAAGAGTTCGCTTTTTGCGCTCGCTCTGTCGATGTTTGTAGTCGGTTGCTCGAACAAGATTAACCAGACAGGAGCTTGGCTGGTGTCGAGCGACACGGCGCTGGTGCCCGTTTATTTTAATTCGGTTGCTGACTCTGCGAAGGTGACGACCACGCAGGTGAACACGGGATTGGCGACCGGCACGAGCTCGGAGCTGCTCCTCGGGAAAGTGCCGTGGACGGAGGCTGATTTGCTTATTAGATTTTCAGCGCTGGATCCTGTGGACACTGCAGAGACGATCCTCTCCACAACGGTGACCTTGTATCGCTCGTCGTACCAGATGGAAAGCGGGGGCGAGAATTACAACAACATGACGTTCGCCGGGTACTCGATGGATACCGTTTGGAATTCCACGACGTTCACCTGGGACAGCGTCAACGCGATAGGGTATGGCTCGCAGAACATAATTACCTCGAGCCAGGTGACCGATTCCACAATAGTCTTGAATATCGATTCATCGGTAGTCAGGCAGTGGGCCAGAGCTACTCACGATACCACTGTCCCGAACAACGGTTTCATCATTAAGCCGCTCGATAATCAGGGCGTAGTTTCGGTCTACGGTCCGGTATACGGCGTCGCTGGGCAGATCCCGGTTTGCACAGTTATCTATATCAAGAACAACACGCTCGATACCACCACCGTAACGCTCAGCTATGCCACCTCGGTAGCTCAGACCTCAATTGAGACGACAGCGCCGCAAGGGCCTTATTCTATCGTACAAGCAGGGACCGGTGAAAGAGCAAACATGGTTTTTGACTTGAGTCATGTTCCTAGCTATAGCATCATCAATCAAGCAACGCTTACGTTGCAGATCGATTCGGCTGCGCAGCTTCCATATACGAGAAAATATGTCGCTGACACGCTCACCGCGTACTATACAATCAACGCGGCCTCCAACCAGGTTAATAGCAACTTCCCGTCGTTCGGCTATCCAGTCGGAAATGTTTACAAGTTCAATGTCACGAGCATAGTTCAGTATATGGTGGATTCACAGAACAATGGCTTCATGCTTGTCCAAAGCAACGAGCTTAATACCGCGGACCTGGTGTTCTTATACAACGGCAACGCGCCAGATTCATTGAAGCCCAGACTTACGATAACATATACGCCTACGAAGAGATGATGAAGAAATTTGCACAATTAGGAATGCTGTTACTTCTGATGTCAGCCACGGCGCTCGCTCAGGATGCTTCGCCACTCTCTGACAGGGGCGTCGGCGCATTTTCAAGTTTCGCGGGGACTCGCTCTGCCGGCATGGGAAACGCGGGGCTCGCGCTTATTGGCGACGGATATTTGAACAGGTTAAATCCGGCGACATGGATCGGACTCCAGAACGTGCAGCTGACCGCGGCCTACGATTTTGCCGGCGTGACCTCCGTGGATAAGAGTCTTAACAGTACTTCATACGGAGCGAACGGAAATTTCGGAGGCGGTATCTTCGCGATACCTCTTGCCAGCTCGCTGGGACTTTCGATTGCCGGCGGATTCACGCCAATGACATCCTACAGCTATGGCATAAACTCCACTGACTCTGTTGCAGGAGCAAGCGGGTCGTCTTACGCGTTCGATAGGAAAGGCGCGGGTGGTTTGGGAGAAGCCTTCCTCGGCGGTAGTTTCTCCCCTATTCAAGGCATCGGTATCGGCGCGGAACTCCAGTATGCCTTCGGCAGAACTCAGTCGACTTCTACAGTGACTTTTGACAGCACGAACTTCCAGGGTGTTTACACCGATAACAGCCTTTATTTAAGGGGCGCGAGCGGAACCATTGGCTTGGTCCTCGGTAGTTTCGACAAGTGGACGCATCTCAGCTTCCTGAAGGGATTTACGATCGCAGGATATTATCGCTATCCTTTCAATCTGCTCGGGGCGGATCAGATTAATAGTATTTTTCCTGATGGCTTGGACACGACATTTTCACAAAATGCATCAGGATATATTCCTGCAGAATTCGGAATCGGAATCGCGAAGGTTTTCGACAATGGTCTCGCCGCTATGCTTGATGTGCGGACAGAAAAGCTCTCTCAATATTACGATTCGTTCACCCCTGCCGGGACGCTGAGAAATGTCCTCTTTATCGGAGGAGGCGTCGAGTATCTTCAAGGAAGAAGCATTAGATCGCTTTTCGCCAAACGTGTTTTGAGAGCGGGGCTCTACTATAGCAAGACGCAGTTCGTCGTGCCAACGACCTCGGGTCAGCCAAGTCAGGTAGACGAGCTGTTCGCGACTGCGGGCATAGAACTGCCGCTAAGCTACACTGCAACAGTGGATGTGGGAGTTCAATATGGCTTCCGAGGGTTGGAGAGTAACCTCCTTTTCCACGAAAGGGTTTTCAGGCTCTACCTCTCTTTCACGATGGGAGAGGCTTGGTTCCTCAGACCCAGATTAGACTGATGTCGAACTAAGAGTCCGCCATCCCCTTAATGGCAGTCCTCATCCGCGCAGTCCGTGATCGATCGAATCTCGAATTAGGACCGATGCGGCAGGGGAGTTGGTGAAGTGCTCGATACCTACTAGTTACAAAACATTCCAATACAGAAAGCATAGGTCATGGATTTTTTACAGGTACTAAAAGAAAACGACCAAGAGGTTTTCTCAGCCGTCGGCAACGAACTGGCACGTCAGAACAAAACGATAGAGCTGATCGCTTCGGAAAATTTCGTAAGCAAGACAGTCCTAGCTGCGCTCGGAACCGTCCTGACAAACAAATACGCTGAAGGATATCCGGGCAAGCGCTATTACGGCGGATGTGAGTTTGTCGATGTCGCTGAAAATATTGCCCGCGATCGCGTAAGGAAACTTTTCGGCGCCGAATACGCCAATGTACAGCACCATGCGGGAAGCCAGGCCAACATGGCGGCGTATTTCTCGTTCATTAAGCCGGGCGATACCATCCTGGGAATGAATCTTTCTCATGGTGGACATCTCACTCACGGCTCGCCTGTGAATTTCAGCGGGAAGCTTTTCAACATAGTCCCTTACGGAGTAGACAAGAATAGCGGCCGGATTGATATGGCCGAAGTAGAAAGTCTCGCGAAGCAGCATAAACCCAAAATGATAGTGGTCGGCGCCAGCGCTTATCCGCGCGATATAGATTTTAAGAGCTTCCGTGCTATAGCCGACAGCGTAGGCGCTTTCCTCATGGCAGATATCGCCCACCCGGCAGGTCTTATAGCCACGAAACTCTTGTCCGATCCACTTCCATATTGCCATATAGTTACGTCGACGACGCATAAGACGCTTCGTGGTCCGCGCGGTGGACTGATCCTCATTGGGAAAGATTATGAAAACCCACTCGGCATAACGGCTCCAAAAAGCGGTCGGCTGAAAATGATGTCCGAAATTGTGGACTCGAACGTCATGCCGGGGATCCAGGGCGGACCGCTCATGCATGTCATCGCCGCCAAGGCCGTCGCTTTCGGCGAGTCCCTGGACGATTCATTCAAGGCCTATACAAAGCAGATTATCGCGAACGCCAAGCGACTCGCGCAGGAGCTGCTCAAGCTTGACTACCAGCTCGTTTCCGGAGGCACGGATAATCATCTTATGCTGCTCGATCTTCGGAACAAAAACGTGACAGGCAAGGAAACAGAGAAGGCGCTGGAGCAGAGCGGGATCACTGTAAACAAGAACATGGTACCTTTTGACGACAAGTCGCCTATGATCACAAGTGGAATCAGGGTTGGTACGCCTGCCGTTACAACTCGCGGATTCAAAGATGGCGACATGGCGGAAGTCGCTTCCTTCATCGACAGAGTCGTAAAAAACATCGGCAACGAGAAAGTTTATGCCCAGGTGAGAGAAGACGTCGCGGCGCTTTGCGGAAAGTATCCGCTGTATGATTTTGCGAAGGAATATTCTAACGCTAACGCATGAGCGAAAATGTTCGTGATATAGAGCTGCCTGAAGAGCCCCAGCGGGAGATGTCCTTCTGGGATCACTTGGAGGAGCTCAGGACCCGTCTTATATGGGCGCTTGTCGGCATAGCGATCGGAACGGCGATCTGCGCGTTTTTTGCAGACGCGATAGTGAACAAGTTCCTCCTTGCTCCCGCCATAAATGCGCGCCCCCCTTTGAAGATCCAGAACCTTAGGCCTTACGGGCAGCTCATGCTGTACATGGAGATAGTTTTCATAGCTGGAGCTGTCCTGAGCTTGCCGAACACCCTGTACCAGTTCTGGAAGTTTGTCGAGCCGGCGTTGTATCCGAACGAGCGGAAGTATATTTCGTCGATCGTTTTTTTCTCCACCATCTTCTTTCTCTTCGGCGGAGCTTTCGGATATTTCGTCTTGATTCCCAATGCTCTTTCGTTCTTCTCGGGGTTCGGGACAAAGTATATCGAGAATATCATTGATGTACAGGCCTACTTCAGTTTCATAACGGGGATTCTACTCGCGTGCGGCGCGGTGTTCGAACTTCCAATGCTGTCCTATTTTCTTGCGAAGATCGGTATTCTTTCCGCATCGTTCCTAAAGAAGTACAGGAGGCACGCGATAGTGGTGATCCTTTTCGTCTCAGCTGCGATCACTCCTCCCGACGTCGGGAGTCAGATAATGATTGCCGTCCCTTTCTACATTTTGTATGAGATTTCTATTGTAGTCGTTAGAGTCACCAGGACGAATAAGGAAAAGAAGAAAGCGGCGTCCGAGTAAATTTCTACAGGTGAAATTTGAATCTTGATGAGATCATCGCACCGATCCGCGATGAGGTTAAAATATTCAACGGTGAATTCAGACAAGCGGTCCGTTCGAGAGTGGGAATTGTCGATACGGTTGCGAGATACATGCTCCGCCAAAAAGGGAAGAAGATACGCCCAATCCTTGTGCTCTTAACCGCAGAAGCCTCCGGTGGGATTAACCCTGGCACGTACAGGGCCGCGACACTCGTTGAGCTGCTTCACACGGCGACGTTGATACACGACGATGTCGTCGACAGCGCCGACACCCGCAGAGGCATCGCTTCCATAAACGCCGTATGGAAGAACAAGGTGGCAGTGCTGATGGGAGACTACTTGCTCTCGCGTGGCCTGCTCCTATCGCTTGAAAATGACGAGTTCACTTTTCTCAAAATATGCTCTGTGGCCGTTAAGCGAATGAGCGAAGGAGAGTTGCTTCAGATACAAAAATCTAGACAGCTTGATATGGATGAAGAGACATACTTCAAGATAATCTCTGACAAGACTGCTTCGTTCATGTCGACGTGCTGCGAACTTGGAGCCGCGAGCGCGTGCCAGGACTCCGAGGTGATCGCCCACTTCAGGGAATTTGGCGAATACATAGGACTCGCATTTCAGATCCGAGACGATGTCCTCGATTACGAAGGGAAGAAGGGAACATTAGGCAAGCCGATAGGTGGCGACATAAAAGAACGGAAAGTGACTTTGCCTTTGATCTATGCTTTTGAAAACGCGCCGAGGCAGGCTGCAGCGTCGATCCTCAAGTTGCTGAAAAAAGGTAAGAGCGGATCAAGGATAAAAGAGGTCATAGAATTCGCGCAGGAAAACGGAGGTATCGAACGTGCTCATAGAAAAGCAGAAGAACTTGTAATGAAAGCGCGGAATGAATTGGAAGGGATTGCGTGCTCGGAAGCGAAAGAGTCGCTACTCAAGCTGACCGAATTCGTAGTGGAGCGCGTAAGCTGATACACGCGACTTCGGCGAAGTACACGGTAGAGCTGACCGCTCAGAACCCCCGAGAGTGTGACTGAGAACGTATGACGGCATTCAGGAGAAAATCCGCCGGGTTCGTCCTCGCGCTGGGTGGTGGTGGCGCGAGAGGCCTCGCGCATATCGGCGTGTTGAAAGTTCTCCAGAGCGAAGGAGTGGAGATAGGAGCGATCGCCGGAACTAGCATGGGCTCCGTTATCGGAGCGATGTTCGCTTATTACCGCGATGCTGTCGAGGTCGAGGAAGTATTCAGGAAATTCCTATCGAGCGCATTCTTCGAAAAATATGCCCGTACCTTTTTTCTCGTTTCTGAGAACCCATTGATTCTTCAGGAACCGGAAAAGACCATCGCGAAACTAGGGAAGCGTTTCATATATCTTAAAGCCGCTTCCATGCACGCGGTTTTTTCCAGTAACATATTGGAAGAGGCATTTCAGTATTTGATTCCTGACGTGCGATTCTCCAATCTGAAGATACCGTTTGCCTGCGTGGCAGCCGATCTGAGAACCGGGAGCGAGGTTGTTTTAAAAGAGGGAAGAGTAATCCCGGCCATCGTGGCGAGCTCTTCGATCCCCGGATTCGTCGAGCCCGCTAGAGTGGCTAGGCGAGTTCTGATCGATGGAAGTACGACGAGCACAGTGCCTGTGGCTGCGGCCAGGAGTCTTTCGAAAGGGAAGGTCATCGCTGTCGATGTTTCCGTGGAGTTGAAAAGGGAAGAGCGACTCGACACTGCCTTTGAAATTGCAATGAGGTCCGGCGAGATCACAAACCACTATTTGACAGAGATGCAACTGCGAAACTCGGATCTCGTGATTCACCCTGAGGTTGGTAACACAACCTGGGCAAACTTTGATAAACTTGATGAGATGATTAAAGTCGGAGAGATTGCCGCGAGAAGGGCTATTCCACAGCTTCAACAGTGAAATTGAGGCCAATTGCCCTTCTTCATCGATTGCATTCCCCTCGCGGTTTTGTTAAATTTAGAAACAATGGGAGTTAAACCTCGATAAATGTCCCCCTTTAAGCTTCCAAAACTGGCTTTTCCCGTGTTTTTGTTCGTTTGGGCGATTTTTTCGTGCGTTTCTTACGCCCAGCAGAGCGAAAGCCCGCAAACTGAGCTTGCTGATCACGGTCTCCAATATGAGCAGATAACGCCAACCAGAGGGAGAATCAATCTGGATGGCGCTTGGGAGGCGTCCGTCGATGGCGGGAAGAGCTGGCAAAGTATAAACACCCCTTCTACTTTCGATTACGATGGGAGGGTTATCTTCCGCAAGAGAGTCTATGTGCCGGCGGCCTTTGTTAATCAAAACGTCTTCGGTCTTGTCCTTGGAAACGGGGGCGTGTCCACTGAGGTCAGGATAAACAACGAATTCGTCGCGATCCATAACGGAGCGTATTCCAGAATCGACGTTCGCATCCCCGACAGGTTATTACAGGCAGGATCTGAGAACGTAATTGACATTCTGAGCAGCAATAAGCTCAATCCTGTTTCGACAATTCCATTGAAGCAGCTCGCCTTCCAGCGAAAATGTTATGGCGGACTCTTTAGAGATATTTATCTCGAAGTCAGGCCTCCCGTCTATATCGATCATCCCACGTTCAAGACACAGCTCAACTCGTCCAACACGGCTGCGAGTGTGGAGAGCAACTTCATCGTGTACGCGGCAGATTATTCCAGATACGGGATAGACTCAGGCGCGACTACTATACCGCTTATAGCGCGCGCGACCCTCGTCGATAAATCGACGGGCAACGTCGTGGCAAAGTCAGCGGATGTGAACTTTGATCTTACCCAAAACCATAACGTCAAGATAAATCTTTCGCTCACCGTTCAGAATCCGAACCTATGGTCGCCTTCGCATCCCAATCTCTACTCGATCGAGTACTTCGTCTACAATGGCAAGACGATGCTGGATCAATACTCTCAGAATTTGGGATTCAGGACGATGACAGTTTCGGATGGGCGGTTCTACCTGAACGGCGAGCCGACATTTGTCAAGAGCGTGAATTATACCGCCGATTATCCGGGAGTCGGTGCGGCGGTAAGCGAGGTCCAGTTGGAAAAGGATGTCGCGGTCATAAAGACTCTGGGCGCGAATGCAATCC
>JAJYGB010000329.1 GCA_021785235.1 Bacteroidota bacterium | reverse complement strand
CTCAAAGACGCGGCGTTCAGCATCTTCTACATGGGCATAAATGTTGGCGCCTTCCTCGGACCTATCGCCGCTTCCTCGATAAAGACGTTCATGATGAACAACTATCATCTCTCGCTCGTACACGCCTATAACGCGGGATTCGGAGCAGCGTCCGTCGGAATGCTCCTCGCGATAACGATCTTCCTGTCTTTCAGGCGATTTCACAAGATGGCCGACTATCGAATCGGAAGCCGGACCTCGACCGGCTCTGCCGATTTCCAGATATCCAAAGAAGAAGAAAAGAACCGGATAATCTCACTACTTATAGTCTTTTTGTCGATAATCTTCTTCTGGATGGCATACTATCAGAACGGTTACACGCTGACGCTGTTCGCGAAGGATTACACCGTTTCATACGTCGGAAGATTCACATATCTTCTCTTTGATCCGCTTTCGCTGCTGTCGATTCTGGCTATCCTCCTTGCGTTTTCGATTACGATATCGAAGTCGTCCGGCAAAAAAGTCAGGATGGCCGGGGCGGTCGTGATGCTGGCGGCCCTGATTACGATGATAGTCAAAGTCGTCGGTTTCCCGCGGGAGAACCAGATCTCACCCGAAAGCTTCCAGGTTTTTAATCCGCTATTCATAATCTTCCTCACGCCGGTCCTGGTCGCAATCTTCGGTTATATGGGGAGAAAGGCCAAAGAGCCGGCCTCGCCGGTCAAAATGGCGATCGGAGTGAACGTTGAAGCGATATCTTTCGTGGTGCTCATACTCGCTTCGATAGGCCTTCCGGCGTACGCGTCCGTCGGACATTCGAATTTCCCGCATGTCAGCCCCTACTGGCTCATAACCTCGTACTTCGTTATTACGGTCGCCGAATTGTTCCTGAGCCCGATCGGGTTGTCGTTCGTTTCGAAGGTCGCGCCGCCCAGAATGAAGGGCGCGATGATGGGAGCCTGGTTCGCCGCCCAGGCGACCGGAAGTTATTTGTCGGGCTTCGTCGGAAGATTTTTCGCCGAGTGGCAGTTGTGGCAATTCTTTCTCCTGTTGGTATTTACGTCCATTCTCGCGGGAGTGATCGTAATGACTTCGATGGGCAGGCTGAAAAGATCGAGCGCGGGATGAAAATCCGGTACTGGCTCAGTTTGAGGGCCTTTTTTCTCGCAAAGCCGCAACGACCGCAAAGGAGATACAATTTCATCCCTTTCTTTGCGAGCTTCGCGTCTTCGCGAGAGATTTCTTCCGAATTGGGCTACTACTGAAAATTCGCGGTCATTCCTCGCATCGTGGTACTCGAGAGATCGACCGGATCCGGGCTCGTTAAAAAATCTTCTTGATAATTAATGACCGGTTGAGTAGACTCTTAGGATTTTTGCGGTAACCGGGAAGTCCGACTGAATGGTCGGCGTAACCGGAATGAAAGAGCTAACTAATGGAGGTTTGCGGTGTTCGCGGCCTGTCGAAAAGTTTGAAGCTCCGCTTTTCGGACTCATCCTGCCCAAGCGTGTGTTTCTTCAGAAGCCGACCGTATTATCTCCCTTTCTCACATCAGGACCACCTTTTTTGAGCGACAATATCTCCGGTCTTAAGTTACGGTTGCAACCAACCTGCACGATGGAAGATCTGACATGGATATTTCTGTGACTCCGGTGAGCGATCGCGACATTGAGCCCGTGATCGAGTTGTGGAACAGAGTCAATCCCCTCGATGCGGTTACGCGAGATACACTTGAAGCACGCGTCCTGCTCGACGAAAACTTCGACGAGAATACTTTCCTGGTCGCCCGGGATGGCGGAGCTGTTGTGGGTTTTGTCGTCGGCGCCTACCCGCGCCGGGTTCCCCTCGGAGACCACGATCCCCATCAAGACCGCTGCTGGATAACCGCGTTCGGTGTCGCCTCCGGCAACCGGGAGAACGGACTCGCAACCAGGATGTTCTCAGCTCTCATCGGACGATTTCGCTCGATGGGGAAGAAAGAATGCTTCGTCGCCACTTACGCGCCGGGCTATCTCGTGCCGGGAGTCGACGTGAATGAGTATCCTGCCGCGATTTCTTTGCTGAAGAAGCTCGGTTTCGAGGAGACTTACCGGCCGTTGAGCATGGATGCATCGTTGGCACTTTTCAAAGTCACGCCTGAACTTGAAGAAAAGGAATCTCGCCTGAGGCAAAGCGGTATGGAGATAACGACCTATTCACGCGATCTCCTTCTCTCGTTCATGAAATTCCTGGAAGCGAACATGCCTGCCGACTGGGTGCGCGTTTCCCGGGCGAACTTACGCGACCTGACGAGAGGGATCTTCCAGCCGGATCAGGTTTTTCTCGCCGTCTCGGGAAGAAGCGGGACGGACTCGGGAGAAGTAATCGGGTACTGCCAGTTTGAAGGCGCTCATTTCGGCCCCTTCGGCGTCGCCGGCATGTCCCAGGGAAAGGGAATTGGAACCGTTTTGCTAGGACGCACGCTCGAACACATGCGCGCGAAGGGACTCCATAACGCTTACGTTCTGTGGACCGACGATACGGCGGCCAAGGTCTATTCGAAATTTGGATTCAGGGAGACGAGAAGATTTGCGATCATGAGGAAGGTGATTTCTTAGCGATGGAAAATTTCAATCTCCGGACAGATGGCGTGAACCGTACGTGCAAAGCCGGGCAGCTTTCGTCGGGCCTGCTCTTGTGCAAGTCTGCGGTTTGCCGTCCGGCGTTTCCAACGAACTCAATGAAGGGGGAGGAGAGTAACGGAAAATCTGACATCGGGTAAACCGTATGCTGAACTCTCTCGCGGCGGGAGACTGATATCGCTCGACGTCTTCAGGGGACTAACCATTGCGGGCATGATCCTGGTTAACAACGCCGGAGACTGGTCTCATGTCTATCCCGCGCTCGAGCACGTCGAGTGGAACGGCTGGACGCCCACCGATCTTGTGTTTCCGTTCTTCCTGTTCATAATCGGAGTCGCGATGCCGTTTTCGTTCAGCAAACGGCTGGCGAAAGGCGAATCGAGAATCAATCTGCTGAAGCACGTCGCGATCAGGTCGTTCATCATGATCGCGCTGGGCATGCTTCTATCCGGCATACCGAATTTCGATTTTTCGCACAGACTGATCCTGAACGTGCTGCAGAGAATCGGACTCATATATCTCCTGTCGGGTTCGATCTATCTCTTCACGGATGCGGTGTCCCAGGCTGTCGTCGCCGTGTCATGTATCGCTTTGTATTGGGTGTTGATGCTGCTGATACCAGTCCCCGGGTATGGAACGGGCGTCCTCGCGCCGATCGGGAATATGTGGTGGTACGTGGATAAAATCCTTCTGCAGGGTTGGCATCAGCACCTTCTGGTCGTGGGCAATTACAGGCTCCATCATGCTGAAGGAATTCTCAGTCTCATCCCATCAATTTCCACGGTGCTTCTTGGCTCTCTGACCGGGCACTACCTCAAGTCGGGACGGAGCGGCATGGAGAAAGCCGCGGGCATGCTGGTGTTTGGAAATTTCGGTTTGCTTATAGGCGTGGTAATGTCTATCTGGTTTCCGATAAATAAACTCCTCTGGAGCAGCTCGTATGTCGTCTTCACCGCGGGGTTCGCTCTCGAGGTACTGGGGGTTTGCTACTGGCTGGTCGATGTCAAGGGTCTCAGGAAATGGTCCCATCCATTCCTGGTGTTCGGATCGAACGCCATTACGTCGTTCTTTCTTTCGACGCTTGTCGCGTTGATTCTCGACCTCGTTTCCGTCTCTGTCGTCTCGCCCGCCGGTTTGGTCGGAAAAGAGAGCCTGAAAGGAGCGATTTACAATGCGGTGTTCGCTCCTCTCGCGGACAGCTACAATGCATCTTTACTGTTCGCGATTGTGTACGTGCTGGTCTGGTATGGGGTGATGTATGGATTTTACAGGAAGAAGATTTTCATAAAGGTTTGAAATGAAAAAGACGCTCGGTTCTCTCGCGGTTCTTTGCCTTTTCCTCTTGACCCTGACAGGATGGCTTGCGCAGAGGAATACGAGTTCAAAGAAGGGTGATAAGATGAAGGATTCGAAAAGGACCATTCTGGCGATCGGAGCGCACGCCGGCGACATGGAGATCGCCTGCGGCGCGGTGCTGGCGAAACAAGCTCAGATGGGCGACCGGGTTGTATTCCTGCACCTGACGCTCGGCGAGGGCGGAAATCCGCGATTGTCCGCCGGGCAATATGGCGAGCAGAAAAAAAAGGAAGCGCTCGAAGTCGACAGTCTTCTCGGTGGTGAGGCGATCTTCGGACCTTACAAGGACGGGGAGCTTCCCAACGACGAAATCGCGAGAAGGTACGTCGCGAACGTGATAAGAATGGTGGAACCCACCGACATAATCACTCACTGGAAAAACAGCATTCATCCCGATCATTCGAACGCCCATGCGGTGTCCGTGGACGCCGTTCTTCTTGCCAGCCTGCCGTCGGTCTCCACGCTGACTCCGTATTCGAAGACGGAATACCCGGCCTGGCACGGAGTGAGAAGAATTTTGTACACGGAAAATTGGGAAGACATGGAAGCGTACGAACCCTACGTTTACGTGGACGTCACCGAATCTTTCGATACCTGGGAGAAGGCTGTCGCCAAATATGAATTCATCGGCGGCAAGATTTCCAGCTTCCCTTACCTCGACTACTACAAGGCTCTCGCCACCGTTCACGGGGCGGAGAGCGGCTTCAAGTGCGCGGTGACCTTCGATATCGACAAGTTCGGTAAGAAACTGAAGTGGAGGAGCCTGGACCAATGAAGCCGGGGCCGGCTCTCGCTAAGAAACGAAAACAATCGGGGACCGCTGTCATAAGACCGTTCGGCGGAGAGTACGAGACGCAAATAGTCGATCTCTGGAACGACTGCCTTGTCAGAGACCCCATTACAACCGATGTCTTCCGGCGGAAGATACTTCTCGACGAGAACTTCGATCCGCGCGGCTGTCTCGTCGCTTTTTTGGACGAAGAGGTCATCGGCTTTTGCGTGGCGATTCGGAGAAGGCATCCCTATTTCGGAGCAGGATTGGAAAAAGTAACGGGATGGATAACCGTTTTCTTCGTCCATCCGGAGTATCGCGGCGATGGGGTCGCCACAACCCTGATAAATGCCGCGGAGGATTTCCTGCGTTCGGTGGGCGTGAGAGAGATTTTCGTTTCGTCGTACACTCCAAATTACTTTGCTCCGGGAGTAGACATCGACGCGTACATGGAAGCCTACTCGCTCCTCAGAAATCTGGGCTACAGTAAACATGAGAGAGTGTACAGCATGGGTAGGTCGCTGCTCGATTTCGAGTTTTCACCTGAGGGGGATGAAATGTGCTCGGCTCTCGAGGCGAAAGGAATTGGCATCCACGTATTCGAGCCGAAGTTCATACCCGCACTCCTCGACTTCCTGGGCGCTAATTACTCCGGCGACTTGTTTCGCGTCGCGATCGAAGAACTTCGGCGGGAACCGAACACCGACAGAATTCTGGTCGCAATCCGGGACGGACACGTAGTCGGCTTCAGTCACTATGACGGCGAGCATTTCGGCCCGTTCGCCATCGATCAATCGCTTTCGGGAATCGGAGTAGGGACCTGTCTTTATTATAAGACCGCGCTTCAGATGAAGGAAAAGGGGAAGCGCAACCTTTGGCTTGCGTGGGCATCTGGCCATGCCAAGGATTTCTATTACAAGCGCGGCCTGAAAGTCACGAGACGATACGAAATAATGAAGAAAAAGATGCCGGATTCTAAATGAATTTCCATCCGATAGATTGGTTCATTCTGGTAGTCTATCTCGCGGGAACCGTCTTTGTCGGCCTGAGAGCACGCAGATATGTCGAGAACATGGACGGGTACTACGTCGCGGGAAGAAAAGTCAAAGTCGCGTTGGGCTCGGCAACTCTCATCGCGACGGAGATCGGAGTCGTGACTTTCATGTACTTCGGTCAATTGGGCTATCTTACCGGCTTCTCGTGCTTCACACTCGGCATCATCGGATTCTTCGGGTATATGGTTATCGGCAAGACCGGCTTCATAGTGTCGGGCTTGAGACGGCTGAGAGTCATCACGATACCTGAATTCTACGAGCTGCGCTACAACAAAACCGTCAGATGGCTGGGCGGCGTGCTCCTCTTTTTGGGGGGAGTCCTTAACATGGGGATCTTCCTCAAGTTCGACGGAATTTTTCTGACCGAAACGATGGGATTGGGATCGCAACAGAGAACCGCAGTCATGGTCATCATGCTCGTCATCGTCGTGAGCTATACCATATTAGGCGGGATGTTCTCTGTCGTCATCACGGACTTCATCCAGTTTGTCGTCCTCACCTTCGGAATGTTCATAGCGACTGTGTTCGTTCTGATGAAGGTGAACATATCCACCATCGCCGAGACGGTTGTGACACAATATGGCTCGTCCGGAGTCAATCCGGTGACCAATCCCCAGTTCGGATGGATATTCATTTTTTGGATGCTGATAGGAAGCATTGCGCTGTCCGCGCTGAACCAGCCGGCGGTATCCAAGTCGTTCGCTTCCGAATCGCCGGAGGTCGGAAGAAAGGTGTTTCTTTATACCGGTTTCACCCTTGCCGGCCGATATATGATCCCGATGCTCTGGGGAGTTGCCGCGCTTGCGGTGTTCGGCCCGAAGATGAATTCACTCACCGCGATGCCCCGGCTTCTCGGGTCTGTCGTACCATCCGGCCTCCTAGGACTCATGGTAGCCGGCATGCTCGCCGCGTCGATGTCTACTTACAGCGCGTACCTCCTCGCGTGGAGCACCGTCGCAACCAGGGACGTCATCGCGCCTCTTCTCAAATCTCCGCTTTCGGACTCCCGGAACGTCCTGATGACAAGAGTCATCGCGGGCATCATAGGAATGTTCATGCTGATCTTTGGGCTTTTCTACCAGATTCCCTCGACGGCGTTTCAGTACCTGGCGCTGACCGGTGCCATGTACGCCGCGGGAGCCTTTGCCTGCGTGACGGCAGGCCTCTACTGGAAGAAGGCGAATGTGGCGGGGGCTTACTACGGCCTCGCACTCGGAGCTGTCTCGCCCGCGGCTTTTCTGGTACTGTCTCTGGTCAAAGACAATTTGCCGGGAGGCCTTCGGTTTCTGGTGGACGTGAATGTCTCCGGTTTCCTCAGCTTCTTCCTTGCCGCTGCCGGCATGATTATCGGTTCGCTCGCTACACAGAAGAAATATCCTCCCGTTAAATTGCCCGATCGTGTCGGCCCCGAAGATTTGGCGGAGGTTTCAAATGTCGCCAAGTAGTCTATTCTGGATTGTCCTTTACGGTGTTTCCACGTTGACGTTCTTCACTGTGGCCGTCGGGATTGCGGTTTTTGGAATAAGAGATCTGCGGTCGCTTCTATCCAAACCAAAAAAGAGAAGCGATGCGGATGAGCGTAATCCTTCTTAATAATTCCCCGTTTCGATGATCTAGACAAAGCAAATGAGAATTCTTAGAATAGGCGCCGTCCTGATATCGGCTGTTGTTTCTCTCACGGCCGTTGCGTCGGCGGCAATTTCCGGCAAGCCGGGTGATTCTGTTTTCGCCCGGTCTAATGGTCGTTCTCGGCCCCACACGACACGGGTCTCCGCGGAAATCGACGCGGAAAGGATCATCGCCAGGATTAATCCGTACCTGTACGGCCTGAACGTGGCGCGGTGGGACGAGGATCTTTTTCCGGGACCCGCGCACGATATGCTGTTGGACTGTGATCGCGATGCGATCAGGAAAGTGAAAGACGCGGGGTTCACCGTTTTGAAATATCCGGGCGGAAACGACGCGGATCATTATGTCTGGGATAGCCCTGACAATAGTGACGGGGAAATGAACACCGACGAATACGCCGCCTTCCTGAAAACCGTCGGCGCGCAGGGATTTATCACGGTAAATTTCAACGAACCTCCCGCGCTTGCAGCCGAATGGGTGAGATATTGTAACAAGATCAATGATTACGACATCAAGTACTGGGAGATCGGCGACGAACAATGGGGAGCATGGGCGGCAGGACACACGACTCCCGAGAAGTACGCTGAGCGTTTCAAGGAATTCGCGAAGGCGATGAAGGCCGTCGATCCGACGATAAAAGTGGCAGCCGATGTCAAACCGTCCGATGATCCCAACGATTGGACCTGCAGAGTGCTGAAGGCGGCGGGCAATTACATCGACATGGTGACTTTCTCATATTATCCCCTGACCAACAAGGACGAAAATCCCGATTCGCTATTCGCAAGTCTGCCCACTTATCGCCGCGACTACGAAGCCATACGCCGCGCGCTCGAAGAGACTCTCCCGGTCGTAGATCCGGTAAACGGAAAAGTAAGGGCCGATTCAATGTGGATTGCAAACGTCGGTTACAACTCTGTCTCGGGCCGGCCCGGTCCGATTACGCTATCCATGGCAAATGCGTTATGGGTCGGCGATCTTCTGGGCACTATGGCCCGGCTCGGAGAGCAAATGTCGTGTTATTGGGCGCTGCACAATTCCTACCCGCCGCGGGGCGGCGACTACGGGATCCTGTCCGAAGACGGAAAGAACATCCCGAGCTATGACTACTACGTGTTTCAGGTTTTTACCCGCTTGTTCGGACGAAATGTCGTTCGGGCGAATTCCTCCGACCCGTCGCTTTCCGTTTACGCGAGTCTTTACGCCGAAGATACTCTTTCGGTTATTCTCATCAACAGAGACAACCGCCGCGCCAAAGATGTCTCGTTCAACCTGAACGGGTTCCGGCCTATGGCCCGCGCGACCAGGTGGGTTCTGAATACGGGAAATAAGCTGGTGAGACTTGCCGATCTCGAGCGTAGAGGGAAAACATTCTCCGCGAATGTTCCGCCATACTCCATAGTTGTTCTTCACCTGCTGAGAAGGGGCGCAGTGCTTTCTCCGATAAACCTGGCTTTGCACGCCCGTGCCACCGCGTCGACCATCGCGAAGAACGGGCCTCACTTTGGACCGTCAAGCGCGGTCGATGGGAAGCTTTATACGCGGTGGGCCTCCGCCGCTCTATGGGGACTGGACAAGGGACTGGATCCGCAGTGGTTAAAGGTCGACCTCAGGCGGCCCAGAAGATTTGATGAGATTGTAATTCACTGGGCAAAAGGTTACGGCATCGCGTACAACCTGGCCGTTTCCCTGGACGGTCGGAAATGGAAGACCGTGTTTAGTCAAGATAAGGGTTCGGGAGGAACCGAGGATTTAAATATCGCTCCCGTCAACGCGAGGTTCATCCGGCTTAATGGCTCGAAGGGGTCACCTGCAATTTCAAGCTACTCCATATACGAATTCCAGGTATTCAATTCCGGTAATAAATGAGATACACAAGATTAAAATGGTCATTTCTTCAAGTGGCCAAACACCAAAATTGTTCCCAAGACCGGAGAAAGAATATTGG
>JAJYGB010000591.1:2334-9388 GCA_021785235.1 Bacteroidota bacterium | reverse complement strand
CACGGTTGATAGCGGAGGGAGGATAATAAGCTGGAACAGGGGCGCTGAAGAAATGTTCGGCTGGACAAAAACGGAAGCGGTCGGAAAAGTGTTCCCGGCAGTTCCGCGATCCGGTCTCAGGGATTTTCTCGGCACAATTAGCCGCGGGTTCAAAGGAGAATCGTTCGTCGGTCATAGGGAACGGCTGAAGAAGGATGGCACGACCATAGACGCAAGTATTGCCTACGCGCCCGTAATGGATTCCGACGGACGAATCGAGAGCGTGATAATCGTGATTGACGACGTTTCAGAAAGAATGCGGGCCGAAAGGGAGCTTAATAAGTCGCACGAGAAATTGCGGAATATGTCGCGGAGGCTCGAATCGATACGGGAACAGGAAAAGAAGAGAATTGCCCTGGAGATACATGATGAGCTGGGGCAAATGCTCACCGCGCTGAAAATGGACTTGAGCGTCATGCAGGAGGGTGTCTTTACCGATAAAAAGACGAACCGTTCTGAAATGACGCGACAGCTCGTTTCTTCAGTGAAACTGATAGACAACGCCATCGACACTGTCCGGAAGATCGCGGCGGATTTGAGGCCCGGGATACTGGACCATCTCGGATTGGAAGCCGCTGTATCGGATTTGGGAAAGTCATTCGAGAAAAGGGCTGGAATTAATTGCAATGTTGAGATGAAACTCGGCGGCATGAAATTGAGTCCGGAAGAATCCATAGCGCTTTACCGTATAGTGCAGGAGTCTCTCACCAACGTTGCGCGGCATTCGAAGGCGACGCTTGTAAGCATCAAGGCGGCCCGCGAGAAGAGCGTACTCTTGATGGAGATCAGCGACAACGGGAAGGGGATCAGCAGCACACAAGTGTCCAGCCATTCTTCGTTGGGAATTTTCGGAATGCGCGAGCGTGCCGAGGCGCTCGGAGGCTCTTTTTCGGTGGGTTCCGGCGAAGGAGGTGGTACAGTGGTACGCGTTCGCCTTCCACTCGGCCGGACAGGAGATGCACTTCATATTTGAGTGACAGAACCCAGGACTAGCCAATCATGAAGAAGATAAATGTTTTCATGGTCGATGACCACGAACTGATACTTGAAGGAATTCGGAAGACCCTGAGCTTATTTCCCGAAATTGTGATTACGGGGGAAGCTCGATCGGCGGAAGAGCTTCATGGCGAGGCGGTCGACAAGAGCGCCGACATAATCCTTCTCGATATCGACCTGCCCGGGAGAAGCGGCTTCGAAGCGCTTGCTGATGTAAAAACTCTCTTTCCGCGGGCCCGAGTACTCTTTCTTAGTATGTTTCCGGAAGACCAGTTTGCGGTGAGGGCGCTGAAGGCGGGAGCCCATGGGTACGTCACGAAGAAAGCTGTCGCCCAGGAGCTTGTTGACGCAATAAGAACCATTGCTGCCGGGAAGAAATATCTTAGCCCGGGGGTAGAGCAGCAGCTCCTTCAGGAAATCGGCTACAATCGAGAAAGGAGCCCGCTGGAAACACTATCTGACAGAGAATTGTCCGTGCTTAGACTTATCGCAAAAGGTAAATCGGCGGGGGCCATCGCCTCTCAACTATCCCTGAGCGTGAATACGGTTACGACTTACAGAAGGAGGCTCCTGAAAAAACTCGATATGAAAACGAACGCCGAACTGGTCCGTTTCGCTCTGGAGAACAGAATCATCATTTGATCCCCTTATCGGATCCCCTTTTCACATTCCGCCAACAACGACTCCCAACCTGAATCCTCCTCGTTTGTACTTTCTGTGAGTGTGTAAATTGGCGCCAATCCTTGTCAACATTATTGTGACTTCACGTTCATGCTCTCGGGGACATGTGCCAGTCTCCGATAAAGTGTATGTTGCAATCAGGCAGCAAAGTCAACCGGACGAACTTGGAATGTTGAGAGTATTCATAATCGATGATTCGCCGATAATCAGGGAACGGTTGAAGAAAATGATGAACTCATTGGGGGATATAGAAATAGCCGGCGAGTGTTCCGGTTATCGCGAATCGGTTTTAGAGATCAGCCGTACTCGTCCGAACGTTCTCTTTGTTGACATAAAGATCGTCGGGGGGAGCGGAATCGATCTTCTGTTGGAGGTGGAAAAGAAAAAATGGAACATGATTAAAATAGTTCTATCTAACTACTGCACTCCGGCGTACCGAAACGCCTGCATGATGGCGGGAGCGGATTATTTTTTCGACAAGTCTATGGATTACGTAAAGCTGAGGCGAATCATTCGGAAATTAGCTGCTGCCGCATCATCGTACCAAGTTGAGGAAAAGTTACGCACGGGCTCCCGAAAGGAGCGGCATTGACATATCATAAAGGAGAAACCGGAAAAGTGACACGGTCCGCGCTCGGCGGGAAGCGAGCAAGTGTCTCCGATCAGATAACAGGTACAGAAGAACAGTACCGCATCTTGTTCGACTGTAATCCAAACCCGATGTGGGTATATGACCAGGAGACTCTCCGGTTTCTGGTAGTCAACGACGCGGCCGTATATCATTATGGCTATTCACGGGACGAATTCCTAAGCATGACCATACGGGACATCCGTCCGCCAGAAGATCTGGCCAGGCTGGATGACAATCTGCGTCTCACGTTGGTTTCTCCTATAGACGATGCCGGCGTCTGGCGGCATCGAGCGAAAGATGGGAAGCTTTTTCGTGTGCACGTTACGTCGCACGAGGTCCCGTTCGGCGGCAGGAAAGGGAAGCTTGTCCTTGCGCAAAACCTCACCGCTCAAATAGAAGCGGAGGAAAGGCTCTCCACGACACTTGAAAGAGAAAAACAGTACCGCGAAGAGGCGGAAAAAGTCAACCGCCGTCTTGCCTTTCTCCTCGAAGCAAGCACGACACTTTCCGAATCCCTTGATTTCCAGGAGCGTCTGAAGACGGTTGCCGGACTGGCGGTTCCGAGAATAGCAGACTGGTGTGCGGTGGATATCATTGAGAACGACGGAACGCTTGCGCGGCTTGCGGTCATTCACTCTGATCCGCGTATGGTCGAATATGCCTTCGAGCTTCAGAAACGGTACCCCTACCAGCCTGGCGCCATGTCCGGATTACCGGGCGTTCTGAGGACTGGACGTACAGAGATAATCAACGACATCCCGGACGAACTGCTCGTGGCGCGTGCCAAGGATGAGGACGACCTTCGAATATTCAGGATACTCGGTCTCAAGGCTGTCATGATAGTCCCTCTCGCGGCATTCGAAAGGACGCTCGGCGCAATCACGCTCGTTTACGCCGAATCGAACAGGAAGTTCACGGAGGAGGACAGGTTCCTCGCAGAAGATCTCGCCCGTCGCGCCGCTATGCAGATAGAGCTTGCGAGATTGTACCGTGAAACTAAAGAGCTCAACGCGTCGCTTGAGAAAAAAGTAAACGAACGCACCTCGGAACTTCAAGCGGTGAACAGGGAATTGGAAGCCTTTTCATATTCTGTCTCTCACGATCTGCGAGCGCCGCTTCGCCATATACACGGCTTCGCCGATCTTCTCGCGAGGCACATAGAGAGTACGCTTGATGAGAAAGCGAAACGCTATCTTGGATTCATTTCAGATTCCGTCAAAGAGATGGGCGTTCTTATAGACGATCTCCTGATGCTTTCACGAATGGGGCGAATGGAAATGAGAAGATCTTCTTTCGACTTGCGCGATACGGTTGAGAGCGTCATCAACAGTATGAGCCAGGAGACCGGCGGCCGGAATATTGAATGGAAGATTTCCCGGCTGCCGGTCGTGGAAGCGGATCATAACATGCTGAGACTGGTGTTCCAGAACCTTCTCGGAAACGCGGTGAAATATACGCGGCCAAGGGAAAGAGCCGTCATAGAAGTCGAGGCCACCGAGAATGACGACGAAACCGTCGTTTGTGTGCGCGACAACGGAGTAGGCTTCGACATGAAATACTCGGACAATCTTTTTGGCGTATTCCAACGGCTCCATCCCTCCGAAGAGTTTGAAGGGACCGGCATCGGTCTGGCAAATGTCCGCAGGATTATACAACGCCACGGCGGGAGGACCTGGGCTGAGGGCGAAGTTGATCGTGGAGCTGCCGTATACTTCACACTTCCTGCGACGAAGAAAGTATGAGGATGGATTCAATAAGGAGCATCTTACTTGCCGAAGACAACCAGATGGATGTTGAACTTACTCTAGAGGCGCTGGGTCAGCATATATTTGCCAACGATGTCGTCGTTGTCGGCGACGGCGCTGAGGCCCTCGATTACCTTCGGCGAAACGGGAAATATGCCGACCGTCAGGAGGGGAATCCGGCGGTGGTCCTTCTCGATTTGAAGATGCCGAAAGTGGATGGGCTGAAGGTACTTAAGGAGATAAAGGGAGACGTGTCACTCAGGACGATACCTGTTGTTGTACTGACGTCTTCCAGAGAGGAGAAAGACTTGGTGAAAAGTTATCAGCTTGGAGTCAACGCTTACGTGGTGAAGCCGGTGGACTTTCATGACTTTGTGGAAGCTGTGAGCAAACTCGACGTATTCTGGGCCATCGTGAACGAGCCACCTCCCGCGAGGGTAAACGCTGGGTAATGAGTAAATAGCAACGCGCTGGCTAAAAGGGCTCGAATATTTCAGAGCGTCCGCCCACATGCCTGCGCCCCGGATTTTTGCTGAATGGGTAGAGCGGCTCGATAGGGAATACTTTTTGGCTTGAGCCTTATCAGTCAAATCTGGAGAAACCACAGATTGCTTACAGTAACAGATATATATGCGATATGGCCCGTAAGCAAGAGTTCAAAAACGGAGAGCGTATGTCAAACGTAGAAAACAACGTGCTAAGGGTGTTGCATCTCGAAGACAATATTCGAGATGCCCAACTCGTCCACGCGATCGTGGAAGATGCAGGCATCGACTGCGATGTGAAACTCGTTAGGTCACGAGAAGGCTATCTTAAAGCCCTTGATCAGAATGAATTCGATCTGATCCTATGCGATTATTCTCTCCCTTCCTTCAACGGTAGGGATGCCCTTTTGATAGCCAGGGACAAGATTCCGGAAATCCCCTTCATCTATGTTTCCGGCACTATTGGTGAAGAGCGAGCAGTGCAGGCGCTTCTCGATGGCGCAACCGATTACGTGCTCAAGCCGGGACTCGCGCGGCTCGCGCCTGCGATCCGGCGGGCTGTAAGGGAAGCGGAAGAAAAGAAGAAGCTGAAGCTTGCGGAACGGCTGCGCGAGACGGCACTTGCGGAACTGAGAGTCCTCGAGTCGAAATATAGGGGAGTCCTCCAGAGCGCTCCCGATGCCGCGATCATCGTCGATGAAGGTGAAAGGATAGCGTTCGCTAACAAAGGTGTCGAAAGTATTTTCGGCTATTCAGGGGAAGAATTGATTGGGAAGCCTCTGTCGGTCCTGATCCCGAAAAGATTCCAGAAATCGCACAAAAGGGAGATTAAGTCTTTTGACGGGCACCCGCACGCGAGGCCGATGAGCAGCGGAATGGAATTGTACGGGGTAAGGAAAGACGGGGTCGAATTTCCTGCCGACATAATGCTTTCTCCGCTCGTGAAAGACCAGGGGCTCTCTGTGCTTGCTATGGTGCGCGACCTTACGGAATCGAAAAAGGCGGAAAAAGCTTTGCGGGCAAAGGAGGAGAAATTCAGAACTATCTACGAGGCGTCGCCAGTGGCGATAGTAGAGGTTGCGGATGACGGCAAGTTCCTGAGCTGCAACCCTGCTGCCGTGGACATGTTCGGATATAGCGAGAAGGAACTTCTCGAAAAGACAATCACCGATCTTAAATATCCGGAGGATGAAGCAATCGTGCCGCGTGTATTGTCTGAGCTGAGTGCGATGAAGATGAGTAAAGTAAGGTTTGAAAAACGGTTCGTCCGGAAGAACGGTAATATCATAGTAGCCCTCCTGACGGTGTCCGCCGTCAAGGACGAGACAAACAGGATGGATCACGCGCTGATGATCATTGACGATATTACAGATCGCAGGCTGGCTGAGGAAGCATTAAGGAATTCAGAAGAACGGTACCGCAGCCTGGTGGACGGCGTACGCGATGCTATTTTCAAATTGTCACCGGGGGGAATGATACTCAACTTGAATCTTGCGTTCGCGAGGATAACCGGCTGGAGACGCGACGAATGGGTCGGGCGGAGTTTCACCGACCTTCTTCATCCTGCTGACAGGGAGAAAGCTGCCACGGCTTTAAAGAAGGTGGCCGACGGCGAGAATTCTGGAGTTACCGAATACCGCATATTGACAAAGTCCGGGAGTTATCTTATCGGGGAAATAAGTACGGCTGCCCAATTGAGAGAAGGCAAGCTTATCGGATTCCTTGGGATCGCCAGGGACGTGACGGAACAGAAATCGCTTGAGGAACAACTCAGACAGACGCTGAAGCTTGAAGGCCTGGGGACGCTGGCCGGAGGGATTGCGCACGATTTCAACAACATACTTGCGATCATAACCGGGTACGCCTCCTTCTTGCGCAGGACCGTTGTTGGCGATGAAAAAGGGGCACGGTCAGTCGACGCGATCGAGACCGCGGCATCGAGGGCTACTGCGCTCGTGCGCCAACTCTTGACTTTCGCGAGGAGAGATGAGATTGTGGTGGGTTATCTCGATGTCAACGAAATGGTTACTGAGATGCAAAAGCTTATCGGGGAAACATTCCCGAAGCAGATAATGATCGACATCGAATTGCACGACGGAACAACGCCGGTTTACGGGGACCGATCACAAATACATCAGCTCCTCTTGAACCTCTGCGTTAACGCGAGGGACGCTATGATGGACCGCGAAGACGGCATCCTCTCCGGCGGAATACTCAAGATTGTCACCGATGTTGTCGAGGGAAGAGGACTAAGAAAACGTTTTCCAACGGCGTTGGAAAAAGAGTACATCAGAATAAGCGTTACAGACACCGGAATAGGGATGGACGAAAATATCCGGAAGCGTATCTTTGAGCCTTTCTTTACAACAAAGCCGCAGGGAAAAGGAACCGGCCTTGGCCTGTCGACGGTTTACGGTATCGTTCAAAACCACGCGGGGATGATCGACGTGCAGAGCGAGCCAGGCCTGGGAACAACG
>JAJYGB010000591.1:0-2324 GCA_021785235.1 Bacteroidota bacterium | reverse complement strand
CACTCTCAGGTCGTCACTGAACAAGAGTCAACCGGAGATGCTTCCGATTTTCGCGGCGGAAATGAAACGATACTGGTCGTCGAGGACGAGCCGGAGCTCCGCGAATACCTTGATGACCTTCTCACCGCGGAAGGCTACAGAGTGTTGACTGCCCAGGACGGTGAAAAGGCAATTTCTCTTTTCCTGAGCCACGACAACATTGACCTTGTCCTTTCCGACATCGGTCTTCCGAAGATCGGCGGCATCGATCTGATGGAATCCGTCCGTACCATGAAACCCAATACCAGCGTGATTCTCGCTAGTGGTTACCTGGATGAAAGTGAGCGAAGGAAAATGGCGCAGAAAGGCGTAGACTCTTTCATACAAAAGCCTTACAAAAGGGGGGAGTTATTGAAAAGAATCCGCTCTGCGCTAGATCAGGATTGATGGGATGCCGTTCTCGACCGATTTGCCTTAATAGAATTTTTCCCTGGTACTATTCCCTCCCGAAGTCTTTTCTGCCCGATCCCGACATCCTGGCGGGCACGAGAGTGGGAACGATTTTCGCTTACCTGACTGTTAGATATTTAGATTTTCGTCGAGAATGCTGCCCCCGGGCGCCCAGTTGCTCACCGACAATAGGCTAAAGGTATCGATGCCGGCTTTGATATGACAATTAGGTCCTTGAACGTTGGCTGATAGTTTTAAAGTGCAGTACCTGGAAGATGCGGGTCTCCTCAGGTCTCTTATAGATAAGTCTCAGGACGGGATGATGCTCATTGATAGCAGGGGCATCGTTCTCTTTGCCAATGCTGCCGCAATAGCGGTCTTCGCGGACAGATACGATCATCTTGTTGGGGCGCGGTTCGAGATCTCAAATTCATCAGACGACATGGAAATTATCGGACCCGTCCGGGAAGATACACGGTGCTTCGAGATGCGCGCAAGCGAAGTTCGTTGGCGGGGACAAACATACAACCTGGCGGTTCTCAGAGACATTACAGGCCGAAAACTAGTTGAGCAGAAACTTCGCATCAGCGAGCAGAACTACCGTCATCTCTTTGAGCACGCCGCGCTCGGTATATTTCAGGTTTCGTTGCGCGGTGAAATCAAAGAAGCAAATCACTCCTTCGCCCGCATGTTCGGCTACAAGTCTCCTCAGGAGATGAAGGAGCACGTGAAAAAAGTCCATTCTGATCTCTTTGCAGATCCGTCAAGACGGCTACAGAATATCCGGCAATTTCAGCAGAATCCGGCGATCGGAGTATTTGAAAATGACTACAAACGCAGAGATGGTTCTGTATTTACAGGGAGGGCTCACCTGCAGTCGGTTCGTGACGCGCAGGGGAATATACTTCACATTGAGGGGTTCGTCGAAGACATTTCTGAAAGAAGAAAGTCCGATGAAGCGCTGCGGAAGAGCGAGGAGCGTTTTTCAAAGGTATTCTCCTCCAGTCCCGTTGGGATTAGCATCACTACGTTGTCAGAGGGAAGGTTCGTGGATGCCAACCAGGCGTTCCTAAACGTATACGGATATGCTCGTGACGAAGTCGTCGGACATACATCTTCTGAATTGAATATGTGGGTGAATCCAGAAGTTCGGGATGAAATAGCATCGGAGATCCGTGAGAAAGGTGTTGCGCAGGAGAAGGAGGTAACCCTACGAATGAAGTCGGGCGACCTATTTACCGGAATCTTTTCGTCAGAAATAATAGAGATCTCAGGTGAAGACTGCATGATCGGGCTCCTCAGGGATATCACCGATCAAAAACTCGCCTATGAGGCGCGCTCGCGCCTCGCGGTTATAGTGGAATCGGCCTCAGATGCCATCCTCGCCAAAACACTAGATGGCGTAATTACCGCCTGGAATCACGGCGCGGAGATCCTTTATGGATACTCAACAGCGGAAATTCTGGGAAGAAACATAAGAAGCTTGTATCCTCCGGAAGATGTCGAGGAAGAGGACGCTATCATAAAGCGGCTCATGAACGGTGAGACCGTGAGACAATTTGAATCCGTCCGTATCAGAAAAAACGGCGCGCCCGTGGACGTTTCGCTGACGATCTCTCCCATCCGCGACGTTGAAGGGAGAATCGTCGGTGTATCACAGATCGCGCGCGATATCTCGGAACGCAAGAAGGTGGAGCAACAAATCAGGTCGCTGAATGAAGAGCTTGAGAAGCGCGTCCGTGAGCGAACGGCGCAGCTCGAAGCGGCTAACAAGGAGCTCGAGGCTTTCTCCTATTCGGTCTCCCACGATTTGCGCGCTCCGTTGCGCAGCATCGATGGATTCAGCCAAGCCGTGCTCGAGGACCAAGCTGACCGGCTGAACGACCAAGGCAAGG
>JAJYGB010000017.1 GCA_021785235.1 Bacteroidota bacterium | reverse complement strand
AATCGGATGCTATGTTCTCGAGAAGAACTCCGCCATCAGCCAAGCTGACTGCACCGTCGCTCGCACCAAGCGCCATCTCAAGGCGCTCAACCTCACTCGTCATCCAGGGACCAACTTCGAGGCCCTTCAGCAGGTGCCTTAAATCTGAGTCGTTACCGGGATTTACCTTCAAATAGAAACCTTCTTTTCGTCCGCCGACGGCGATGACTTCTCCATCCACCGGAGAAAGAACACGCGCCCGTGATGCCTCCTTTCTGAAATACCACCCAGTTCCATTCACGTGCAGTCTTGTGCCCACCGCTGGAAGATCAGCCTCGCACTGGCTCCACACTAAACCCTCCGCCAACTTGTCCAGGCCCAATGTCAACGTCCCATCGCTCTCAACGCGTACCCAGGTGTGCCCGCGATGATATAAGCAGTTAGCCGAAATCTTCAGACCAAACGGAATTTCTCCCTCACTGTAAACGGACTTGGTGATTCTGGGAACTCCGGTAATCTTAGAATGCACTTTACACGTTCTGCAATCGAATCCGTTTCGGCAGACTCGCTGGTTGACTTCGCCAGTAAAGGCGTGCCGGCAGACTTTCGCGAACTCCGGAAGACTCTCGAAGTCAAAGTGCCATCTTATCTCGTCGAGGCGGTCGGGTTTCAAATCCCGAAAGGCTCGGATGGCCGCGATACTGAAGCTTCCTAAAATTACCGCAACGACTGAGTAAAATATCGACAGGAAAATTATGTTTCCTGTCTGCCAGGTGAAACCGTACACCCACGGAAGCATTGTTTGGTCTCCTTAATTCACTTTCATCTCGATTTCCTGAGGGAACAGCCGAAGATATCTGAAAGAGAGCGAGTAGATGATCACTCCATACGCCACGACGAAGAGGAAAGCCGCGATCTCCTGCCAACTGGGAGTATAAATCATGAACCGGTCAAACGACATAGTGGGGAGTGAGAGCGTTTGAATGGTCATCACAAACCTATTTAGAACAATGCCGCAGCAAACCATCACGGAAGACGCGACCAGCCAGCCTGTTCTCAGCCTTCCGCTACCAAAGAGAAGGAAGAGCGACGGAACCAGGCCAAACACGATTATCTCCGCGAAGAGGATCCAGATGTTAAACGGTGCCCATAAGAAAAAGCCAATCCCAGACAAGCCAAGACTGGGAACGGTCCGGTTTAGCCAGGTGAGCGTATCGATCGATTTTAGCATTACGTAAACGACAAGGAGAGATCCGGATATGCGCGCGAGAAGCGCGAATACGTTATCGCTAACGAGCCTTTTCCTACTGACGCGGGACGCAATCCATGTTGTCAGGAGAATAAAACTCGGTCCCGCGGCGGCGGCTGAAATGATGAAAAGAAAGAATGTCGTCGGCCAGATCGCGAGACCCTCTCTGAATGCGAAAGGGTGTCCCTGGAGAACTCCGAACAATCCGCCCAGCGAACCCTGATGGAAAAACGACAGGAATGTCCCCACGCCCGCGAGCACGGGCATTATCCTGTGGAGCTCGTGTTGCATCGCAAGGAATGCGGGGACTTCCTTCAACTTCTTGTTCCTCAGGACAATGGGTGCGTATTCGACGGACAAAACAACAAGGTAACACGTAATGCAAAAAGTCACTTCGGTCAGCATTGAATGGATATTTGGATGCCAGAAAGTGAACCACGCGCGAAGCGGCTGGCCGACGTCCACCATCAGCACGAGTATAGCCCCGCTGTAACAAATGAAACCGATGACCACTGCGCTGTTTAGGACAGCCCGAAGTTCTTCTCTCTTGAGGATGTAAACGAGGAACCCTGTGAAAAAAGCGCCGGCTCCCAGGGCGATTATCGAAAGATCGAGGAATATCCACACGCCGAAAGCAAAACGATTGTCCATGTTAGTCTGGTTGAGACCCTTCGCAAGGCAGAGGAAGATAGCGTACATCCCGATCGCGAGAATGATCAGCCAAGGAACCAGAAGGTAGAGGAACTTGCCAAAGGGCATTCGATTCACCCCGCGAGCTACCAATCGAATATCTTTCGTGCCATTATTCCGATTTCGATCCATGATGCAGTCTGTCCTGTGTCTAAATAATTCTTTAACTCTCAATCGGTTGTCGCGCCGCGTTTCAACGCTGAAGCTGGATCTTTCTCGGCGATATTTCGTACCCATTCCCGCTCAGAGAAATAATATATTTTCGGGCCGGTCCCGAGTCTCTCAAGGATTCGAAAGCTCCCGTTGCTTTGTGCAAGCCGATAAACTTCGGAACCCTCGTCTAGTAGGTCCCCGAAGGTCATGGCACTGGTGGGACATGATTCTACACACGCGGGGATGTATTCTCCCTCCTTGATTTCATCTCTCCCTTCTGCGGCGGCTTTTTCCCTCGCGGCCTGAAGCCGGTGAAAACAGAAATTGCATTTTTCGACCACACCACGCATGCGAAGTGAAACATCTGGATTCAGAGACCTCTCCATACCTTCCGGCCAAACGGGGTCCCACCAATTGAAATATCTCGCGTGATATGGACATGCCGCCATACAATACCTGCAGCCGAGACACCGGACGGGAATTTGGCCGACGATCCCCGTCGCAGGGTCCACCTCAACGGCATTCTGAGGGCAAACCGAAACGCAAGGAGGATGATGTTCACATTGCTGACAAGAGACGGGGAAGAACACTGATTCGTTGTCCGGGAAATCCATTCCGTTGTCCGCCTTGTAAACCCTCATTAGGGTAATCCCAGTCCTGTCTGTCGCATCGACAGGCCCGGGTGGAACGTTGTTTTCCACCGCGCATGCAATCATGCAAGCGCCGCATCCCGTGCACCGGTCGACATCGATCACCATACCAAAATTATGCTTCTTCCCAGTTAAGCTTTTCACTTGATTTCCATTTGTCATAATAGCCTGAATTTCAGTTTGACGTTCAGAGTTACGCCGGTTCGATCATGGCGTTGGTAATTCTCCAGGTAGAGTCGCTATCGATCTTGCAGATATCTATGACTGAATCCTCGATCTTTGGTTCCGCGCGGTCAGGACTCTTCGTGAGAGGAACAACGGACGCCTGAATTATTCCAGGCATCACCGACTTGTCGAAACGTACCATGACGTATGCAGTGCCGTTTTCTGTCCTTACCCTGGCTTTTCCTCCATCCTTCAATCCGGCCGCTCTACCCGTGCTCGGGTTTACGGAAACGGTATTGGCAGACATTCTCAAGCCGGACTCTTGGTAGAGCTTCGACATGATTGGATTTGACTGAGCGGCTGTAAGAACACCTCGAGTTCCAAGCGGCAGGAGGACAAGCTCGCGGGGACCGTTGTTACCTTCGCCTTGGACGGGAACATTATTACGTGGCAGATGCGTACCGCCAAGGAATGAGTAGCGAATCGGTGGCAGTTCCGCGGGGCCGTCGTCAATCCAGCAACCACCCTTTTTGAGTCTCTCGAGAAATTGAGGCAAGGATAGGCCTGACAGCCTCTCGCTTCTTCCGGTCTCAGCATTAAAGACATTCCCTTTCGCCATGGAATGAAGCTTCTCGACCCTCTTTTTCAAGATGTATTCCATTCCTGAAAAGTCAGATCGTGAAGAGCGCCTGATATTAAGCGCCTCCGCGAGGCTGTTTATGAATCCATTTGGACGAACAGAAAATTTAGGCGCGGAAAAAATGGGAGAGACGACGCTGTATGAAGCAACGGTTGCGCTGGATGGAGTCGGAACATCGTCGGCGGTTTCCAGGTATGCGGGGGAAGGGAGTATGTAATCGGCATGGACGGCGTTGCCTGCTAAGTATGGGGCAAGGCTGACTATCGTATGTCCGGCCGGCGACAGCTTGCGTTCAACCGTTTCCCAGGGAATTGCGCACCCTGAATCCGCACCGTCCATGATAAGAACGCCTATTGAACCGTCGGGAATATCCGACAGCTGTTTCATTGAGGCAAGATGATTCGAGTCGTCAGATCCGTGCAAACCATAATATGGGCTGGGAAGTTTGCCGCGAGGCTTTAGACCTCCTTTCGTGCCGATCGAGCCGAGTAAAATATTGAGTCCCATGAAGGCGAGCTGTTCATCAAGTCTGAATGGACCGGAACCCGGGTTACCACCAAACATGACGATCGCTGGTTTTCTCCTGGCGACTTCTCTCGTGACCTCCACCAATTTGTCTGCCGGTATCCCCGTCTTTTCAGACACGTATGCCGGAGGATACTTCTCGATGAGCTTCATGAAAGAGTCGCCGGCCGCATTATCAAAATCGGCTGAATACATTCGCAGCCTATCTATGTTGCAAAGCCGCTCTCGTACCATAACGTTTGCCATTCCAAGCGCGAAAGCCGATTCGGTCCCCGGCCTGACTGGAATCCACTCGTCCGCGATTTGTGCGGTCCGGGAATGCGCTGTCTCAACCTGAATTAATTTGAGCTTCTTATCCCCTCCACACCGACGTGCTTCCGATATGGAAGCAAACTGCCGTTGCGTGCCCCAGCCATCGAGGATAGGCGTTCCGAAGCTCACTATCATGCGCGCGTCATTGACGTCGTAGCCGAAAGCGAGATCTCCCGTGTGCAGGGTTTGATCGGTAAGACGTGTCGGCACGCCATCACATGTCGGTGGATTGATATAGAAGCCGTTTTTCAATTCTCCGACAAATTTGCGATATATATGCGATATCGCTCTATCGGGCTGGTTGTCGAGTACCGCGACAGATTCGCACGAGGATCTTGAGATTGCTCGAGCAATATCGGAGATCGCTTCGTCCAGCGAAACCGGGACGAACTTTCCGTGTCCGATTATTTTCACGGGGCGATGAAGTCTCGAAGGATGATACCGAAGAAAGATAGCTGCGACCCCCAATGCGCAAAGCGAGCCGTCGCTTATCGGATGTCCTTTTGTACCCGTTATACCGACCGCTTCGAGCGAGCCGCGGCCTCGTTCGGATGCGCACCGCACTCGAACGCCGCATGCCATCGGACAGAGTGTACAAGTGGTATGACTGAAACTGATTCTCTCGTTCGAATGAATTTGGATCTCGCGCTGCCGCCCATATGGGAATGAAGGGCTTTGCGTCCATTTCGCGGACTCATCAAGAATTTTCCATGGTATCGGCGTTAACATGAAGCCAATTGCCGATCCTCCCACAAGCTTCATCCAGTCACGTCTCGAAATTCCGTTAGCCATTCTCTTTTCCTAATCGATTCAATCTTCGCTCGCTTTCCGCTCTTCAGTGACCGAGTACCCGGCGGGACGCGCGGAGATATACGGAGGTAAACTCCGCGCCATCTCGCCCGCGCTCAGTGACGAAAATAAATTCGCGGAAATCATAAGCGAGAGAGATCCAATTCATTTGTGGCAGTCGATGCAGCTTTCCTTGTGGCCGCGTTTGTTGTGGCATCCTGCGCAATCGTCCATCCTCATCCCCGTGGACGGAGTCGATGGGATGTCGAGCAGGGTGCTCCCGGAAACATCAATGCTATAGCCGCTGATTCGGCTGAACCTCGCCGGCCGAAGCTTGTCTGTAAATTCGTGACCGAAGTGGCACGTTTCGCAATCCAATTTCCCGACCTTCACGTGCGTCGCGTGCGAAAAGTAGACATTCTCAGGTTGGGAGGAATAAACGACCCAGCGTATTTCTTTGTGTCTAAGGATGTACTCGTCGACGAATTTCTTTTCTTCGTCGGAGACGCCGATTGTGTGAGAATGACATCCGGCACACTTGGATGTCCCGGGTATGCCGAGGAATCGTCCGTCTTTATCATATGAGTGGCAGTCGACGCATTTCAAACCGACATTGTCGCCGGCGTGAGTGCTATGACTGAATTGAACCGGTTGGGCCACAGGCGCGTATATGAAAAATGGAAAGATGATCCATCCCAGGAACAGCATACCGACAATTCCGAAGAAGAATATTGTTTTGCCGCGGACATCGTCCGTGCCTTTGCTTGCATTCCTATTTATAGCATCCGTTGTGTTCATGTGAAACCCTGATTTTCCTTCCGGCTCTTAAATATCCGTGAATCTTCCGGGAGGTAGAGAAAAAAATTCCCTTGAAAGGTATAGCGATTGTTCTCTTGTAAGCTGGCCGAAGATGTTTTCGGTAAATGTTCCACCATCTGCCAGAAGATGCGGCCCTTTCTGTTTGACCCGATCCGGCGTCCCATCGCCGAATGGCTGGGATGACACCAGCTCAGTCAATCTTCTGGTTTCACTTTCCATCCATGTCTTGGCATTTCTTCCGTAAAGCAAATCATCCGCATGTGGATACGTTTCAGCATGCGAGGGGCCGGGACCCTTCGTCGTGGCTGAAATGGATTTACCCTCAAAGAGCCAGCCGAGCGTGTAAGGGTCGGAGACTACGCGGTTCGGCTCGGCGCGTAAATGAGAGTTCGTTGTGGAGACCGATATCTTCTTCGGAAACGTCATCTGAAGCGCGATGCCGTTGGCCATCAGGGTGACCGTAGGATATTGCTCTCCTGAAGTCGTGACGAAATCGATTCGCTCCAGTTTTCCTATGACCCTTGCGAGGAACGCGTCTAATCCGACATGACAGGTGCCGTCGTCGTCGAGGTCCGCCCACATGTGATTCCGCGAATAGTGAAGCCAACCTATCGTCTGAATACCATCGACAACCCAGTATCCGCTTTCGTTTTCATCGTCGCGGTCGATCTCCGGGGCTACTATGTCGTGGTGTGTCAGGAGTTTTGGGTTTTGCATCGCCATGAGAAGCTCGCAATACCGATGGCTTGAAGTCCCACATCTCGTGAGAGAAGGATCGCTGTACGGGACATATTTGACCGTCGGCGCCGCGGCACAGAACTGGCAGAGTGATTCCTGGAGGAAAGTGCAATGATCTCTGCTTGGGAGATCCTCTAGGCGTTGTTTTGCTGAAGGGCAATCGACATAAGAAGTCGAAGAGCATCTTTCGGTGTTTGTGAAATCTCCCAAACGTGATGCCGACGACGTCCTCACGATGAGCTTTTTAAACTCTGACGCGCAGCAGAACTTAACCTGCGCTTCTCTCAGGAAAGGACACCTCATGACAACTCTCCTGTAATTGCTTTCAAACACCTCTGATCTCTCTTCACGACTTCTTCGCGGGGACCGATTCAATGCCGTCTTCGCTGACGACAAGCATTTCATCGACGCCCATTTTCTCGCCACCATCTGCCATCGTTACGCCAAGTCCATCGATCACGAATGCGTGATCGTCGATTTCTCGCGAAGCGGTTTCCCTGGCTCTGACATGCTCTCGTATTTCTTTGAAGGCAGCATAACCTATGACTATGAGGCAAATGAGCGTCGCAATGCCGAGTATCAGATTCGTTACATTTAACCAGAAGACTTCATCGTACGTGAACACTTCAGACCTCCTTTTGACCTAAAAAGATTCAGGCCTAAGACTCTAATGGGCATTCATCGCTGGGCTTTCCAACAACCCTGAATTCTTTTGGCCTTTCAATTCAAACAGCACAAGGAACGTGCCGTTAGGTTTACAGGAACGAGTCCTCCTGACTAACGCGTTGAGAATTAGGAAGATAGAAAGTCGCGCGGCATGATTTGAACTTGCTCGACCATCCGATTCCTGAGGGAGATCCCTACATCCAGGTAGGGTTATGCAACACAGCGTGGCGAGATGAACTTTCGGTGTGGATATGAAAGGATGGTTTTTTCTATGTTTCCTGCTACGATCCCGACAAGCGGCCATTTCATTGATTGGAAATTCAAGCGGCAATATATTTGACTACAGTCACCCGATGGAATGTTCAGAGAGGAGAACGGTAGGCAATGGAAGACACTTTAATAAATTTGCACCAGCGCCTCGGCGCGCAAATGGCACAGGTAGACGGTATTTCTGTACCGGCCAGGTACACTTCAATGGAGGATGAGTACGCTAGCATCCGGAAATACGCGGGGGTTTTCGACCTCTCCCATTTTGGGAAGCTGCGCCTAACAGGCAAAGAGGCGCTCGACCTGTTGAATAGGATTTCCACAAACGACCTAAATGGTCTTTGCCCGGGAATGGGCAAGCAGTCGTTTTTCGCGACAGAGAAAGGAAGAGTAGTTGATCTATGCACGATATACGCGCAGCAAGGAAGCCTCCTTGTTTTGACGAGCCCGAATAACGCAGACACCGTCAAGAAATGGATCGAGAAGTTCATCATATCGGAAGATGTTAAGGTGGAAGACGTGACGAGGAATTTCCCGATGTTCTTTGTCGCGGGCTCATCTGCGGCTGACTTCATGAAGGAGTTCGCTCACTCGAGTTACAAAGCTTTCATCGATGTCGGAAAGATGCCGCGGTTCAATTTTATAAGGACCTTTCTCGGGTCGCACGAGGTATTCCTGTCCAGGACAAACTTCGTGTTGACGAACGGTTACCTTCTTCTTGTGAATCCCGCGGATACCGAGGAGATTTGGACTTCTCTCTTCGCGAATGCCAGGAATTACGGAGCTGTTCCAGCCGGCCTGGAGACCTTTGAGGCGTTGAGAATAGAGAATGGACTTCCACTTTTTCCGAACGAGCTTAACGAAGATGTCAACCCGCTCGAGGTTAATATCATCGAAGCGATAAGCGGCAACAAAGGTTGTTACGTCGGACAGGAAATTATCGCGCGGCTTCAGACATACGACAAGGTGAGGAAACGCCTGGTCGGTCTGGTGTCGGACTCGAAAATGCCGCGCGGGGCTAAAATCTACGACGCGAAAGCCGGTTCTGATATCGAGATCGGACACGTCACGAGCTCGGTGAAATCGCCGGGCTTGAACAAGGAGATCGCGCTCGCTTACGTGTCGATGCAGCAGGTGATTCCGGGATCGAAATACGCCGTGAAGGTAGGTGGAAAGACATCAGAGGCTGTGTTCTCAACGTTGCCATTTAACGTTTGAAAGCGCGGTCCCGAAAGAAAACCTGACTAACTGAAAGGAAGCTAATTCTTCGGTTATGGAGCAGATAAAGATATCGTCGGCGGTGGATAAGGCCGAGATTTACGAAGAGCTTCTCCCGCAGCTGGAGTCGCTCGTCTGCGGTGAAGAAGATTTCATCGCGAACGTTTCGAATTTATCCGCCGCTTTGAAGCAAGCGCTTCCTTACGTATCATGGGTGGGATTTTATTTCATGAAAGAGGGTGAGCTCGTAGTAGGGCCGTTCCAGGGAAAAGTCGCTTGCACTCGCATAAGTCTCGGGAGAGGCGTGTGCGGGGCGGCTGCCGCGGGTAACAGGACCGTCATTGTGCCGAACGTCGCCGAATTTCCCGGGCATATTTACTGCGACCCTGATTCAAAGAGCGAGATCGTAGTCCCCCTCAGCAAGGATGGTGAGGTCTTCGGCGTCCTCTCTCGAATATCCATGCCTGCGGACGAAGGCATAGAGGGGATACCAGTAGATTCGGCAGAGTTCTTCCAACGCGCGGTCGGCCTCCGGTGTGCTCCGCCGGCCCGCCGCCAGCACCACCGTCCAATGGGTTGTGGCAAAAACATCGGTC
>JAJYGB010000098.1 GCA_021785235.1 Bacteroidota bacterium | reverse complement strand
CAACTCAGACTTCAGCTATGAAGCCCTCCGGGAGGAGGGACAGATCTGGGTACTCTCGCGCTTTCTTGCCGTATTCCACGAACTTCCCGCCTGGGACGAAGAAATAACCGTCGAGACGTGGGGGAAAGGAACCGACAAATTGTTCGGCCTCCGGGACTTCGCGGTTTATTCCGGCAGTGGCAAGAAGATAATCTCTGCAACCTCCGCATGGCTGGTGATCGACAGGAAGACGTCGAGGATACAGAGGATCGATCTGGAACACAGTAATTTTCCCCTCCAGCAGAACAAACACGAGATCGAGACAAAACTGGGGAAGATCGAGGAACTCGAGTCGAACAGAACCGATTTTGATTACATCGTGAGATACACGGACATCGACGTCAATAACCACGTCAACTCGTCCAGGTATATGGGATGGATACTCGACAGCTTTCCACGGAACGTGCTCGAGGAAAAAAGCCTGAGATCAATTGAGATCAACTTCCTCGCCGAGGCCCAGCTGGGAGATAAGGTCTTCGTGTCATCGGCTGAGGCTGATGATTACAACTACTGCGTGGTGGAGCGGGAGAAAGACGGCGTCGAACTCTGCAGGGCGAAGGTTACCTGGTAATGAGATCCCTGAAGTGCAGCCCGGAAACCCAATGCCGCTTTTGGACTTGCGGGGCACGTTCCCGGTAACGTAGCAGGCTCCGCTTGATTCTCCTCCGGCTTATTGTTAGTCTTCAACGCGCGGCAGCCTGAACATTTAGATGTGCCGGCGAGAGATGGCGCGGCTGCTTGCTGCGATCTGGGTCCGGTGACCAACCCCGAACGGGTTTGTGAACTAGTCGCAAAACAACTTGCTCAAGGAGGTCGTGATGCCTAAAAAATACTTGTCTGTCATAGCTTTCCTTTTCCTTTTTGTAATTGCCCGATACGCTGTGGGGTCGTCCAGGCTGACTCACGAACAGCAGGCATGGCTTGCAAAAGCTGACAAACACGAGAAGGCAGGATGGATATACCTTCACATTGAGGGTACACCCGAGGAACGCGGATTCCAGCACGGCTATCTAATGGCCAAAGAGATAAAAGAGTCTCTCCATATGCTGAAAGTGAAGTGGGAATACGAGAGCGCCATGAGCTGGACCTGGTATGTCAAGAAGGCGGGCGAGATCCTTACTCCGAAAGTTGACCCCGAAGATCTTGCGGAGATCAACGGGATTGTCGAGGGCATGAATGCCGCGGGGGATTCCACGACGACGGACGAGATCGTCGGGCTCAATGGATACATGGAGCTTATGGACTACTGGTGGCCGGTGGTCGCCGACTCGCTTAAAATGAGCTCAGCGATCCCGCAGAAGGAATCGTGCAGTTCATTCATCGCTACGGGAAGCGCGACTGCCGACGGTGGCATAGTGCTCGGTCACAATACTATGGGCGATTTTGAGGAACCTTTTTGTAACGTGGTCCTCGATATCGTGCCGGCGAACGGGCACCGCATACTCATGCAGAGTTTTCCCGGATTCATACACAGCGGCACGGATTTCTTCATGACCGACGCCGGTATCGTGGGCTCCGAAACAACTATCGGTTCATTTTCAGGATTTGACGTGAACGGAGTTCCCGAATTTTCCCGCATGAGGCACGCAACTCAATACGCCAATTCGATCGATGAATGGTGCAAGATGATGGAGAAGGGAAACAACGGTGGCTACGCGAACGCCTGGCTTACCGGCGACGTCAAGACGAACGAGATCGCGCGCCTTGAGCTTGGTCTGAAGTATGTCGGCTTCGAGAAGAAGATGAACGGGTTTTTCGTGGGTTCCAATCTCGCCAAGGATCCGAAGGTGCTCAGGTTTGAGACAACTGAGCGGGAGACAAACATAAAACTCTCGTCCGTGGCCCGCGACGTGAGGTGGCACCAGCTAATGAAGAAGTACGCGGGTAAGATAAACGTCTCTCTGGCGGAGAAGTTCGAATCGGACCACTACGACACTTATTTGAACAAGATAAATCCAGGATCGAGGACGCTTTGCGGCCACTTCGATCTCGATCCAATGATGGTCAGCTCGGGCACCCCCTACTCTCCGGAAGGAACACTCGACGGCAAAGTCGTCGATTCGAAGATGGCGAAGCGCATGTCGTTCTACGCGAGATGGGGAAGGGCCTGCGGCGCCCCATTCGACGCGAAGAAGTTTCTCGCGGAGCATCCGCAATTTCATTGGATGGCAGGAATCCTGAAGAGCCGGCCTTCGGAACCGTGGGTGGAATTTACCGCAGGTGAGAAATAGTTGCGACGGGATTTTCACCGTACTGCCTGGCTGGGTTTTGCGATCAAACGGTCGATCGAGCAAGTGTCATCTTATCGGATCGTGCCGCGCTCATTAATCCGGATTTCTCCCTATTGACGGGGGAGAATTAAACAGGGGGCGAAAGGCCACGAATCCATTCCGCCGCCGGGCTAAATCGTATGACAGAGCGATACGTGGCCCCGGGTTCGGCAAAATCTGATGCAGCAGGTGGAAAAGCGCGGAAGATACAAAAGCATCTCCACCTGATGGTTGGATTCAATACAGCCATCTTAAAATAGAATTCAAGCTGATCCGTAATTCTTCAGTCATCTTTCTTAAAACGATATTTTCGGAGGTATCCATGAAGAAATTCTTCTTTAGATTGTCGACCTTAATCCTGACTCTCGCTGCGATTGGTTTCGCCCAGGAACAGGGAAGGTTCATGACCGATCCAGATATTCACGGGAATAAAATAGTATTCACTTATGAAGGCGACCTGTGGCTCGTGAACTCGACCGGCGGGACTGCGACCCGGCTCACGACCTTTCCGGGAGACGAAACATGGCCGCGGTTCTCGCCCGACGGCAAGTCTATCGCGTTCACCGCGAGCTACGACGGCCAGCAAAGCGTTTACATGATGCCGGCTGAAGGGGGAACACCTAAAAGAATAACCTATAATCCGGGCGGAGCTGAGAGCGTGACATGGACCCCTGACGGAAAACGCATCGTCTTCCGCTCGTTCTGGGAAAACTACATAATGCGTGACCCAACCCTCTACTTCGCCGACAAGGACGGCTCCGCGCCGGAAAGATTTCCCATCGACCGCGGCAGAGACTGCAGCTTCAATTCCGACGGAAGCAAGATGCTTTACGTGCGAAAAGGTCTGGAAGATTACTACTGGAAGAGATATAAAGGCGGCTGGTACCCCGATATCTGGATGTATGACTTTAAATCGAACAAGTTCACGCCTATCACGACATATGTCGGAGTGAATGCCTACCCGATGTGGATAGGGAACGATATGTACTATGTCTGCGACAGCACGAACGGAATTTCCAATATTTACAGGAGGGATCTTTCAACCGGAGAGGTGACAGTCATGACGCACTACACCGACGTCGACGTAATGACACCGGCGACTGACCAAAAGCGAATAGTGTACGTTCACGACGGCTATCTGAATGTTATGGACGCGGCCACGGGAGAGACAAAACAAATTTCCGTGCTCTGTCCGTCCGACAATTGGGAGGTAAGAGACAGGATCATCAACCCGAAAGATTACATCCATTACGCGACGATATCGGATGATGGCAAGACGGTCGCAATCGAAGCGAGAGGAGACGTGTTCACCCTTCCGACCGAGAGCGGACAGACCCGGAACCTCTCCAACACGCCGGGCTCGCGGGAGATGTATCCGCAAATCTCGCCCGACGGCAAGTGGGTCGCGTTTTTCTCGGACAAGACCGGCGAGTATGAACTCTACATCGAGAGCGTTGATGGCGGTGAGTGGACCCCGCTCACAACTTCGCTCGACCGCACCGATTATCACCTGGTCTGGTCGCCGGACGGCAAGAAGATCCTTTTTGGCAACAAGAACTTCGATCTCTTCTATGTGGACGTTGCGACGAAGCAAGTTCATAAGTTCGCCTCGTCCAACCAACTCAAGAACGACGAGTTTTACTGGGAAATTAGCGATTACTGCTGGTCTCCAGACAGCAAGTGGATCGCGTACAGCTTCGTCCATTACAACAAGAACAGCGTTATCTATCTTTACAGCCTTGACCAGAATAAGAGTTTCCCTATAACCGACGATTTCTACGACAACATTAATCCGACATTCGACGCAAACGGGAAGTACCTCTATTATCTTTCGAGCAGAAACTTCCATGTCCAGATGGATTTCTACGAGGACGATCATGTCATCGACACACCCCAGGAAGTGATGGCGGTTCAGCTGCAGGCGGGACTCAAGCCTCCATTCGAGTCGGCCGTTGAGAAAGATGAGCCGAAGGCTTCCGACAAATTCCGCATCGACCTGGACGGCATCCAGCTGAGGACTTATCCGCTGCCGGTTCCGCCCGGTAATTACTTCTATTTGAAAGCCGGGGACGGTAAGGTCGCATGGTGCTCCGTTCCGAAGTTCACCGAGAACGAGTACGGTGAAATATTCCAGCCCGGTGGCGCGACTAAATGGGATCTCCACATATTCGACATGAAGGAAAAAAAGGAATCGATCTTCGGACAGAAGATAAAAGACTTCGGCACTTCTCTTAACGGCAAATACCTGCTTATAAAAAGAGACAAGGACATTTACACTACCTCATGGGATGACGCGTACAAGACGAAGGAACCGGGAAACAAACTGAATCTTGACGGGATGAAATACACTGTCGACCCGCGGAAAGAGTGGCTCCAGATCTTCAACGACACCTGGCGTTGGTACAGAGATTTCTTCTTCGACCCGAATATGTTCGGACTGAATTGGAAGGCAATAGGAGACAGGTACAGGGCCTACATTCCTTACATAACATCGCGGCAGCAGCTCAACTGGGTTATGCAGCAGATGGTTGGTGAACTGAGCGTTTCACATACGTACATCTCCGGAGGCGACTTCGGTCCGGAGCAGTCGCCGAAATCAGATGTCTACACCGGATGGCTCGGCGCGGACCTCGTTCCAGACAACGCGGCGGGCTACTACAAGTTCTCGACGATATACGGCCCGACGGAATACAACCTCGACCTGAAATCGCCGCTCGTGCGCCCTGATATCGACCTCAAGGAGGGCGATTATCTTATCGGCATTAACGGTCACCAGATAAGAGTGCCGGACGATTACTTCAAGTATCTGCAGGTAATCAAGGGGGAGAAAGTCTCGGTTACTGTAAACAACAAGCCGACGGAAGCGGGAGCCAGAACGTACGAGATTGAGCCGCTCACAAACAGCCCCGCCCTCCGGTACTTCAGATGGCTGACGAACAACATCAACACGGTCGAAAAAGAGAGTCATGGCGAACTCGGTTACATGCATATCAACGCGATGGGCGCGCCGAATATCGGCGAGTTCGACAAGTTCTGGCGAGCTTTCCGGTACAAGAAGGGTATCATAATAGATGTGCGTCGCAACTCAGGAGGATGGACCGAGTATTTCCTCATCGACAAGCTAGAGCGTGAGATGGTCGCGCACAACGTGCTCGCCAACATGGTTCCTTTCCGATACCCGGGAAGCACTTCTACCGGAAAGTATGTGGTCATCTCGAACGAGTACAACGGCTCTGACGGCGAGGCTTTCCTCGAGGACTTCAAAGCCAGGCAGCTCGGAACGATCGTCGGCACGCGCTCGTGGGGAGGTCTGACCGGAATTGTGAACACGCAGACAACCATCGATAACGGGCACGTTGACCAATCCAACAACGGATTCTACGGTACTCAGGACAAATGGTGGATAGAGAATCACGGCATGGATCCCGACATCTACATCGACAACGACCCGGCGTCCGTCATGGCGGGGAAAGACCCACAGCTTCAAACGGCGATAGAGACGGCGATGAAGGAAATTAAGGACCATCCATTCACATTTCCCAAAGCGCCGCCTTATCCGGTGAAGTCGAAGTAGTCTTCTCGTATGTGAGCTTGCCGCCGGAGCAGACTGTCTCCGGCGGCTCTCACATCTTCACCCCTCGTCGAATTGTATCAAGAGATTCGAACGTGGTATGGTAGGATTCGCCGCGGGGGCTCCATCGACTTGCATTTCAAATGGCATGTTCTTAAAATTTGCGGTCAGTCAGGGTAAGACTTCAGGGGCTTATTCTGGCCAATTCCGAAGCTTCGGGTAAGGATCTCGCGGACGCCAGAGGTTTTTCTTAGCTGAGCGCACCGACAAAGTTCCCAGACGCCAATGCGGGTGACACTCCGATCTAGCCTGATTTAGCCTATATCCGTTTGCAGTTTCGACTCCCGAATTACGGTGGATATGCGTTGTAGATGCATATATACATCATGGGTGAATGCGAAGGATGCCGCGCACGGCTTCCGTGCAGACCTTGGTTCAAACATCGACAGAACCATATACCTCCTCTTATCTCCCCGAACCTCTCCAAAATGTTCGCAAGGGGAAGGAAGTGCGCTCTTTTGTGGATCCCAATTAGAAGCCGCCATCAAGCGACGCCAAATCATTTCTAGCAAGGCACCAGCGAAGTCAAGCGCGCCGAGATCGATCGCAGTAATCATCCCGTTTAGAACTGAATCCAAACGAAAGGAGAAAACCATGTGTTGGGAAGTCTTCGTAGTCGATTTGGTTGCCCGATATCGCGGACGAATCGCTGGATTTCTGTTCGCGGCTCTGGCAACACCTTTAATGTTATCCGGTTTGGCGTATTCGCAATGGTCCGGCGACGCGAAACAAAACAACGCGGTTTGTGTGGGGCCGGGGGACAAGTGGTCTACGGCGATAACCGCTGACGGTTCGGGAGGAGCCATATTGGCCTGGCAAGACGAAAGGAACGGAAACTTCGATATTTTTGCCCAGAAGGTGGACTTGTCAGGAAAGATCCTCTGGACTTTGGACGGTGTGGCCGTCTGCCCGGATACCTTACAACAGGGCTATCCGGAACTGGCCAGTGACGGCGCTGGTGGAGCCGTGCTGGCATGGTGTGATGACCGGGGCGGGAATTGCGATGTGTTCACTCAGAAGATAAACTCCTCGGGGGAACCCGTTTGGGCCAGCGGCGGCATAGCTGTGTGCAAAGCCAGGGGCGGACGCACGGCTCCCGCAATCGTGAGTGACGGTTTCGGCGGGGCGATAATCGTCTGGCACGACAATCGGAACGGAAGTTTCGACATCTACGGACAGAGAATTGACGCTTCGGGAAAAATTGTATGGGGCTCCGGCGGCACCGCGATATGTACGGCTGATGCCAACCAGCTTTATCCCGTCGTGATGAGCGATGGAGCGGGCGGCGTGATAGTAGTTTGGGACGACGCGCGCAATGGCAACCACGACCTGTTCGCCCAAAGAGTCAATTCCGCGGGAGACATCGAGTGGGCTTTTAATGGCGTCGAAGTATGCACCGCTGCCGGCAACCAGATGAATCCGGCGATGGTATCAGACGGCTCCGGCGGGGCGACAATTGTATGGCACGATAAACGTGGCGCGAATTACGACATCTTCGCGCAAAGACTGAACGCCTCTGGGAAGGCCCTTTGGCCCAGCGACGGGATTGTCGTCTCTGCGGCCAATGGAGATCAATCAAGCCCGTCTGTCACGATGGATGGTGCTGGAGGAGCCATCGTCGCGTGGTATGACAAGCGTAACGGCGACTACGATATTTACGCTCAAAAGATCAGTGCGACAGGTGTACCGCAATGGCTCCCGGACGGTATTTCCGTCTGCACCGTGGCCGGTGATCAGATGTATCCCGTGGTTGTAAGCGACGGTACCGGTGGAGCGATAGTGGCGTGGCACGACAATCGCGACTCCAACTACGATATTTACGCGGAGAGAATAGACGCGTCAGGCGCGATCCAATGGACCAGAGATGGAGTTGTCCTATGTGCCGCGCCGGGTGACCAATCTTGTCCGACAATTGCCGCGGACGGCGCCGGAGGAGCGATAATATCGTGGAACGATCCGAGAAATATTCGGGGAGACATCTACGCGCAGCGAATAGACCGGCAGGGCAATCTCCGAGTGACACGGTAGTTTGTCGCGTAATATCTGAACCCAGATGAATCGTTTCGGGGCCCGGGAGGTAACCATTTCATCCCGGGCCCATTCTTTTGGCTCAGTGGCGGCGACCCGGGTACGGATAAAAAACTTCTGTGATTCGCGGGCAAATCGGAATTCGGCCATCAGGCTTGACAGGGGTGAAACTAATCTCCATCTTTATCGTAAAGATACGATAAAGGAGCCAAATAGATGCCATTGACAAGAACTTAGGAATTCAAGCCAAAAGACATTCGTCTCTCCCGTTGGGCGAAGGTCCTCGCTCACCCCGCGAGAGTGGCAATACTCCGGACGCTGGCGAAGCGAAACGCCTGCGTTTGCGGTGAGATAGTGGATGAGCTGCCGATCGCGCAGGCAACGGTCTCTCAACACCTGAAGGAACTGAAAAACGCGGGCCTGGTTGACGGGACCGTTGAAGGACCCTCTTCCTGTTACTGCCTGAACAATGAAGCCATCGAAAAGATGGCTGCCGATTTGACGCTTCTTTTCAGCGAGCTGAAGGGCGGCTGTACCACTGCAAGCTGTTCTGCGAAAGCGGAATCAAAATGAAGATAGACTTGAGAACGGCCCGCGATGAGGACAATGAAGCTATCCGGGGTCTGCTTCTTGAAACGAAGTTGCCCACAGAAAGCATCCGTAATGGCGCGACCTCTTTCTATATGGCCGAAGACGGGGGCAGGCTCCTGGGAATTGCGGGCTTCGAAGACTACGGTGACGACGCCCTGCTCAGATCGGTCGCGATCCGGCCCGGCCTGCAGCGGCAGGGAATTGGTTCGGCGATTGTTGACCGAATGCTTGAGGAGGCCCGGAAGAAGGTAATTCGGAGAGTAATCCTGCTGACCGAAACCGCGAAAGAGTTCTTCCTAAAGAAAGGATTTGCCGTTGTCGACAGGTCGGAGATTAATAATGAAGATCTCAGGAAGTCGACGGAGTTCACGTACGCCTGCCCGGCTTCGGCGGTGTGCATGGTGATGGAAATGAAGCCTGAACAATCGGGAAAATATAGAGGAGCCATCATGAAAACTGATGAAGAGCTGAAATCCGAGGTGAAGAATAGATACGCCTCAATAGTTGAGACGCCGCGAGCCTCGTGCGGGTGCGGGGGGAAGGCCGAAGTCACATTCGAAATCGATTACTCCGGCGTCGACGGATATAATCCCGACGCAGACTACGGTCTCGGCTGCGGGATCCCGACGGATGGAGCCGGCATTAAGCCGGGCGATACTGTGCTCGACCTCGGCAGCGGTGCCGGAAACGACGCTTTCGTCGCGAAAAGACTCGTCGGTGAAACGGGCAGAGTGATCGGAATTGACATGACCGGGGCGATGATCGAAAAGGCGAAAGCGAATAACGCCAAGGCAGGCTATTCAAACGTCGAGTTCCGGCTCGGTGAGATCGAGAATATGCCCGTCGAATCCAACAGCGTCGATGTAGTGCTGAGCAACTGCGTTCTCAATTTGGTCCCCGACAAAAGGCGCGCCTTCGCGGAGGTAATGCGCGTGCTCAAACCGGGCGGGCACTTCAGCATATCCGACATCGTCACGAGCAGAGAGCTTCCTGAAAAACTAAGAGAGGTTGCGGCCCTGTATGCGGGCTGTGTCAGCGGCGCGCTTCTCAAAGAAGAATACCT
>JAJYGB010000303.1 GCA_021785235.1 Bacteroidota bacterium | reverse complement strand
GCTTCGCCCGGCACGCGAAGTGGCGCGAAGGCGAAGGTCTCTGCAGCCCATGCGGGACAAGTCGCATCGCAACAGCAATCTTCCACAGCGGCGGCAGCTTACAATGCGGGGCAACGTCTCGTCAGTTTCGCCGCGAGGTTCGGCGTTGCTCCTGCAGTCAATAGGAACACAAGTAGCGCTCCAAGGACCTCCGCTGGTTTCTTCCCGACTCTTCCCTTGCAGGTGCAGCCTAGGGCGGGAGCAATACCAAACACAATAAGGTGGAATAGAGCTTTCGGGACACCGAGATACATGCAATTCACACCCCCCGCCGGAGGAAACACGGCGGCAACAGTCCCGAACAGATCACAGGCCATTTCCATCGCGAAGAATTTCCTCGAATCCAACAAGCTGTTGCTGAAGATACAGGATCCGTCGACCGAATTTTCTCTCCTGTCAGCAAAGACGGATCAGCAGGGATTCACGCACGTCAGATTTCAGCAGGCTTATCAGGGAGTTGAAGTCTGGGCTAAAGATGTTTATGTGCATATGAATAATAAGGGACAGGTCGTATCGTTCAATGGGGTCTATACGCCCACGCCGTCGTCACTGCATGGAGTGAAGCCGAGCCTGAGTTCGGATGAAGGAATTCAGACGGCGCTCGCAGACCTGAAGAGGAAGGGCTACAGCACCGGTGTTCCATCACCTTACAGGCGGATACTCAAATACAACGGTCCATCCGCGCGCGAAGTCATCTGGCATGACAGGCTGCATGTGCCTCACCTCGCATGGTTTGTGGAGGTGAGAACCGGGCTTGATCATGACTGGTATTATTTCGTGGACGCCGTGAGCGGAAACGTAATGCGGTCCTACGACAACGTAGACCACGACGGCCCGGCAACGAGTTCGGGCACGGATTTGAACGGGGTCACACAGTCATTCGGCAGCTATCAAATCGGCGGGACATATTACATGATCGATGCGGCGGAACCGATGTACAATGCCGCCCAGTCGCAGGTGCCGGATAACGCCCTCGGCGCCATCATCACTCTGGATCTGAAGAACACCGATCTGTCGTCCCAGTCACAATTTTATTACGTTACATCGACGAACAACACCTGGACAGATCCGGCAGCCGTTTCCGCGGAATATAACGCGGCGGTTACCTACAATTACTACAGGACCACCTTCGGCAGAAACTCAATAGACGACAGCGGGATGACGATATATTCGCTGGTCCATGTGACCTCAAACGGACAGGGGATGGAGAACGCGTACTGGAACGGGGGACTGATGGCGTACGGCGACGGCGGTCAGGTGTTCAAGCCCCTTGCCGGCGGGCTCGATGTAGCCGCCCACGAGATGACTCACGGCGTCAACCAGCATTCTGCAAACCTGGAATACGTGGACCAATCGGGTGCGCTGAACGAATCGATGTCCGATGCGTTCGCGGTCATGGTAGACACTCTTAACTGGACTATCGGCGAAAGAGTTATGAAAGACCTGGTTGACTACCCGTCCGGCGCGCTGCGTGATATGGCTGACCCGCATAACGGAGGTTCCGTGGGGAGTGCGCCATGGCAGCCGGCCAGCATGAGTGAGTTTGTCTCAACCACAGACGACAACGGCGGTGTCCATACGAACAGCGGGATCCCGAACCACGCCGTCTATCTAGTCGCGATTTCGATAGGGAGATCAGAAGCATCCAGAATTTGGTACAGGGCTCTCACGGATTACCTCACACGTTCATCGCAGTTTGTCGATGCGAGGATCGCGACAGTGCAGGCGGCTACCGACCTCTACGGCGCGACGAGCAATGAGGTCTCGGCCGTAAAAGACGCATGGACTTCCGTCGGGGTGGCTGACGCCTCGGGCTCTCCACCTCCACCGGTCAGCACGATCACCGGCGCGAACTGGCTCTTAGTCACGAATACCGACCCGGCCGATCCGAATAGTCTATACATGACTAAGACCAGTATATCCTCGAACAGCGATCTTCTGGCGGTCAGCACCACTTCCGTTGGGAGCAAGCCCGCTGTATCGGACAACGGCTCGGTCATCATTTTTGTCGACGGGAGCCATAATTTGAGGGCGATTAGTACTGATCCCACCAATCTGCAGGAAACAGTGCTTGATTCGAGCGGCGTCTGGGGGAGCGTCGCGATTGGACCCGGATTGTCGAGTATCGCTCTGACCTCCAAGTACATAGATACTACGATCTATTACCTCGACCTTACTTCCCAGCAGAGCAAGACTTTCAAAATAGCCACGCAGTCATACGACGGCCCAGTCGCAAAGACGGCCCTTTACGCGGATGAAATGTCGTTCGATCCCTCGGGGACGCTGCTGCTCTTCGATTCGTACAACGAGATTCCCGGCGCGCAGGGGGACACCTTGACCTACTGGAATATCGATCTTCTAAACGTTTCGAGCGGGACAATGGTGAATGTGTTCCCGCCTGAGACTAACATAAACCTCGCGAATCCGTCGTTCTCCAAGACATCAACATACAGGTTCGCCTTCGATTACTGGGACAACGCGGCTTCAACCGACTACGTCATGGCGGCGGATTTCAATACCGGCAACTCTGGAATGGTTGCCGGGCCGCAAACTGTCCTTGGATATCCAACGTATTCTGCGGACGACGACACAATTGCTTACCATACCATCGTAAACTACCAGTCAGCGTTACATGGGGGAATCGAAAAAATGCCGCTTCAGGCCGATTTGCTGACCGGTACAGGATCGCCAATATCGCACACCGTGGACGCAACGTATCCCGTTTGGTTCATCATCGGCAAGCGCGCGACCGATGTTCAAGACACTCGCGTCAAGCAGCCCGTTGCTTACGGTCTCATGCAAAATTACCCGAATCCGTTCAATCCGACTACGACGATCAATTATCAATTGCCAGTTAGCGGTTACGTCGTGTTGACAGTTTACGATGTACTGGGAAGGGAAGTCAGGACACTAGTTAGAGGGAGGCAGAGCGCCGGCGCGCGGTCAGTCGTCTTCGATGCGGGTAACATACCGAGTGGAGTCTACTTCTGCCGGTTGTCTGTCGTCGGGTCTGAAGGAGCCGTTTTCCAATCGAGTGTGCGGAAGATGGTTCTGTTGAAGTAGAAGTACCATTCCGAAACGGCACCGTTGTTGAGGAGGAGGGTTTATTTCGTCCGTCTACTTCTTTTTGTGTTGACATTCATCATGGAATTTCCGAGATTTTTTATGCAGAAGTAGTTGCCGGAGAGCGTTGCCATTTAACCGCGCATTGCTTCTGACACCCGTCTGATACCAGCGTTGCCCCGGGCGACGGCAGGAGTGGTACTGATATCGACCCAATATGTTTTAAAGGTCATGGTATCTGAGAAGGGAGATTATGAAATGGACGCGAATAACCTGGCGGTATTGAGGAACGAAATTTTCTCGCGCGTCAGGTCCATTCTGTACGAGAGATACGGGGAATTTGTGCCAGCCTCTCTCATTGAAGATGAATCCCAGAGCGAGAACGCGGTGAAGACTATCAGGCGTGTCGAATCCTTCAAGGCAGACGAGGATCTCCTTGATCTTTTCGAGGCGCTTCAGAAAGTCTTCTCCGGGAATTACGGGTACTGTCTGTTCTGCAGAAAAGAAATAGAATTCTCAAAACTCCACAGGAACCCGCTGGCGAAATTCTGCGACGGCTGCGAGAGGGTCCTCAGCCCCTGTTACTCCTCGGGAGGAACTGAAGTAGGAAAAGAGTAGATCTGGATTTTCCCGGGTTTTTACCACACATAAAGTCAACGATTGTTTACTGTCCTATTGCGGAAGGGGGACGGTAGTGTATCAATCGGTAAACCGGTCTGCGACACGGCGGTTATAATGGCAGAGGCGATTTCGTCGAGGGGGACAATTGCGTCTGCGAGCTCGGCGTCGACAATGGACTTCGGCATTCCGTAAACCACGCACGACTCTTCGTCCTGGGCGATTACTTTTCCACCCGCTTCTTTAATCAGCTTTACACCTTCGAGCCCGTCGTGTCCCATGCCCGTCATGACTGCCGCAAGCACTCTACCGCCGAACACATCGAATGCCGAGGAGAACATGACGTCCACGGAGGGGCGGTGAAGCGTGTCAGCCGGCTCTTTTGTAATACTCAGTTTGACGGCCGCCTCGCTCCTTCGGAATTTCATATGAAGTCCTCCGGGCGCGATATAGACCTTGCCCCGGCTCAACTCCATCCCGTCTTCCGCCTCGCACACTTCCAGCCGGCTGATCGAGTCGAGCCTTTCGGCGAGGGACCTGGTAAAGTGAGGCGGCATGTGCTGTACTATTGCGACAGGAAGGGGGAAGTTCTCGGGGAGGGAAGGAACAACCTTCTGGAGGGAGAATGGTCCGCCAGTGGAGATTCCGATCGTGACAACCTGCGCGCCCATCAGTCTCAACGCCGACGGCCGTTTCGAAGCGGAGGCCCTGTTCGTGAGCGGCTTTGAGAAGATCCGCAGCCTGTTTCGGGTTATCGCTTTTATTTTTGAAATGAGATCACCCTTGATCTTTGTTATGTCGAGCGACACGTATGAAAGCTGCTTCGGTATGAAATCGACAGCCCCGGCCGAGAGCGCGTCGATGGTCGCCCGGGCTCCTTCGACCGTGAGCGAGCTGACCATGAGCACGGGGAGCGGATTCTCCTTCATGATTTTTTTCAGGGCGGTTATCCCGTCCATGCGCGGCATTTCAACGTCGAGCGTCACCAGGTCGGGCTTCATCAGTTTTACTTTATCAATTGCCTCGAGCCCGTCCCTGGCGGTGCCGATTACCTCTATGTCCGGGTCGTCTTCGATCATCATAGATATCGCCTTCCGCATGAAGGCTGAGTCGTCTACAACCAACACCCTGACCGGCATCTTATGCCCTCGCGTCGTTTGCGACCGCGGCCCTCGATGATTTCTCGACCAGCCGCAGCAGTTCGCCGGCATCCAGGATCATTATCACCCGCCCATCGCCGAGTATGGTTGAACCTGCTATCCCCGGTATGTTCCTGAGGTATGCTCCCAGCGGCTTAATCACAATTTCTTTCTGTCCGACAAGCCTGTCCACGACGATGCCGAATTTGCTGTTTGCGACTCCGACGACGACCGTGTAAAAGGCCGCAGGGTTTTCGTCTCTGCCCGGCACGTCGAGTAGATCGGATATATCGACGAGAGGAAGTACCGTCTCTCTGAGTCTTATTACCTGGCGCCCGTTTACAGTGGAGACTTCCGGTTGAGATGTGTGGACGACTTCGAGCACGGAGCTGAGGGGAATCGCGAACGTCTCACCGCTCACGCCAACCAGCAGCCCCTGGATAATCGCGAGTGTCAACGGGAGCTTCAGTGTGAACTTCGTCCCCTTTCCGATCGCGGACTCTACAGATATGATCCCGTTGAGTTTCGTAATGTTTGTCTTGACGACATCCATCCCCACGCCTCTCCCCGACACGCTGCTGACTTTCTGGGCCGTGCTGAAACCCGGTATGAAAATCAGGCTGTAGGCGTCCTCGGTCTTCATTTCATGCGCCTCTTCGGGTGATAGCAGCCCCTTCTCGATCGCTTTCTGTCTGAGTTTCTCCGGATCTATGCCCGCGCCGTCGTCCTGGACCTCGATGATGACATGATTGCCTTCATGTCCCGCCGAAAGCCTGATCCTGCCAAGGCGCGGCTTGCCCGCCTTTTCCCTGACATCCGGAGGCTCGACGCCGTGGTCGGCTGCGTTCCGGATCAGGTGGACGAGCGGGTCGCTGATCTCTTCGATTATGGATTTGTCGAGTTCAGTTTCTTCGCCCTGGATCTCCAGGTCGATCTCCTTCGCGAATTCCCTGGCGATGTCCCGGACGAGGCGGGGAAACCTGTTGAATACTCTTCCGATCTGCACCATGCGTGTCTTCATGACGGCTGACTGGAGCTCAGTCGTGATGAAATCGATCTGGGCGCCGGTTTCGTTCAGCTGACGATAAAAATCTTCCTCACCGTTCTCCTCCTTGTCCAGTGAAACGATCTGCGATAGTCTGTTCCTTCCCAGCACAAGTTCTCCGACGAGGTTCATGAGATGGTCCAGCCTGGCGACCTCGACCCGGATCGTGGTGTCGGTTAGTTTGTCAGCTTTTCCGGCTGCGGAAGCCTGAAGCGTTGCTGATTCCTGCTGCGATGTTTCCTTTTGTGCTCCTGCGGCTTTTTCAGCCGCGAAGACTACCGGCGTTTTCCCCTCATCTGTCTTCAGAGGTGGAGCCTCAGGCGCTCTGGCTCTCCGCTCCTTAGTCTTGTCCCGGGCCGGCACAACACCGCTTGAGAGTGACTCAAGTTTTCCGATGGTTGACGTCAGGTCGATGTCCTTAAGGTCGCGGTCGACCACCTGTCTCAACAGCACTTTCATAAGATCGAACGCTTCCAGCATCACGTCGAGCATCGGAGGCTGAAAAGTAAGTTCGCCCCGGCGCAGCTTGTTGAGAACGTCCTCAAAACGGTGGGCGACTGTGCTCATCTGCTCGAAGCTCAGGAATCCCGATGTTCCTTTTACGGTGTGAATCGCCCTGAAGATGGAATTTATCAGGTCCTTGTCTTCGGGCCTCTTCTCGACTTCCAGTAGTTCGTTGTCCAGCTTTTCAAAGATTTCATTGGTTTCGACTATGAAGCTTTCGACAATCTCTTTCATGTCGTCGGAGAACATCGCGTGCTGAGACATCGGGGTTAGGCCCCTTTCCCGAATAACTTGTCGATCTCAGCCTGTGAAGCGGGATCGGCCGGAGGCTCACCGGGTTTGCCTGGGATTCCTCTTACGTTGCCGGCCCCTCTCACTACCTCATCAGCTGCTCTCTGGCTTTCGCCGGACCTGTCGTAAGACGCGAGGGGATCGAACGTGTGGTGTTCCACTTTTTCTATTTCGGATACGAGGTCCGCGCCGGATAGCTTGAACCTGTCAATAAGATTGCCGAGCCTGTCCTGGACCGACTCTATGAGGTGATTGACCGACGCGATTTGCTGTGAGGTGATGTCCTGCACCTGCAGCGAGATCATTATGTCGTTCGATTTTGTCCTGATATCCTGAAGGCTTTCCTCAAGCCCGCCGGCGTTCGACCTGAGCGCTTTCAAGTGGTCGCGTTTCCTGTTGTGGGAATCGATCACTCTGGCGAGGAGCTCCTTCTGATTTTCGCTTAGCGACTTTTTCAGGAGTTCAAATTCCTCCTCTTCCAGCCGGCCCAAAGCCGTTAGATCGCCCGTCGCGGTCTGGAAGTGGCTGCCCATCGCATTGAGCTTGGAAAGAACTCCATCAAGATTGTCCAGGATTTCCGTCGTCGCTATTTCGGTCGCCTGAGTCACCTTGTTAAGCTGAGAAGACGCGCGCGGCATCTTGTTGGCGCTTTCGTAAATGGAAAGGTTGATATCTTCGAGCACGGGTACTATATCGTTGACGAAATAGAACAGCTCCTCCAGAAACGGGATGACCCGCTGTCCGAATATGAACAGTGCGCGCAGCTCGTTGATCTTGTCTAGGATTCCTCCGAGATTCTTGGAATTCATTTTCCCCTCTCTTAGGCGGTTTTCAATATTTGGTCAATTTTTTCTTTAAGCACCTGCGGCGTGAAGGGCTTGACAACGTAATTATTCACCCTTGCCTGAAGCGCCTCCATAACGTCTTCCTTCATGCCTCTCGTGGTGACCATGAGTATAGGGAGGTTAAGGAACTGCTCATCGGCGCGGACAGCCTTGGTAAATTCCAGGCCGCTCATGTTGGGCATGTTCCAGTCGGTGATTACAAAATCGATCTTCTCGACGTAAAGTTTAGTGATGGCGTCCTTGCCATCTTCGGCTTCGATGATATCGTCGTAGCCGATCCCCTTAAGGGCATTGTTGACGATCCTCCGCATAGTTTGCGAATCGTCAACTACAAGGAATTTCATAGGCGTTCTCCTTAGTTTATGTACTTTGCCACTTCATATTGAATCCGCTTCTGATCGAAGGGTTTCACCAGATAAGAATTCGCACCGAGTTTCAGTCCCATCTCGATGTCCTTCGCGCTGCTGAGCGATGACAGAATTATAACGGGCACCTCGTAATACTCGTTATCCTCGCGCAATGCCTTCAGGAATTCAAAACCGTCCATGTTCGGCATGTTCAGGTCGGTGATCACCAGATCGACTTTGTTATGGGAAAGTTTCTCGAGAGCATCCATCCCGTCTCTCGCGGCGACGACCGAAATACCGATAGATCGCAGCGCGAAGATCAGGAATTTTCTTATCGGCTCGGAATCGTCAACTACCATTACTGCTTTTTCCATTGTTCCTCACTCCTTTCGGTAGGCGATTGCTTTGTCAAAATGCACAGGCTTAAAGGCCTGCGACAACCCGTAAAGCGTCTCGGAATACCCGACAAAGAAATACCCTCCTCTGTTCAGGCTGTTGTAAATCGACGACACAACTGCCTGCTTTGAATTGAAATCGAAGTAGATAAGGACGTTTGCCGCGAACACGACGTCGAAGTCTCTCATCATCTTCATCCCGTTCTTGTCGAACAGGTTGAGCTGTCTGAATTCTGCGGTTTTTCTTATCTCTTCGCTGAGAACGAATTTGTCTTCGTCCTGTTTGAAATATCCGTCCAGGTAATTCTTCGGCGTATTCCTTATCGAATACTCTTTATAGATACCTCTTCTTGCGACATCCAGGACCTGCGTGTTGATGTCTGTCCCGACGACCTCGAATTTCATACCCGGGAACCGGGGCTGGAATTTCTCTTTTATGATGAGCCCTATCGTGTAAGGCTCTTCGCCGGTTGAAGAGGCCGCGCTCCAAATTCTTACTTTGTTGCTTCCGCTCTGCCTCTTCTTTTCTATCAGCTCGGGAAGGATCGTCCCTTCGAGTGCGGCGAACTGCGGTTCGTTCCTGAAAAAGAATGTTTCGTTTATGGTGATGGCGTTTATGAGATGTGGAATCTCTGCCGGTCCGGCCCCGTTCATAAGCTCGCCGTAGTAATCCTTGAATGTATTTACCCTCATCGCCGTCAGCCGGCGGCTGACCCTGCTTTCGAGAAGGTACTTCTTGTTGTCCGCGAAAAAAATTCCGGTGTGTTCATAAATCAGCTTACGCAGCTGCTGGAAGAGATCATCCGGCAGCTTGGAGCTCTGAGGATATAGAATATTTGGCTGCGAAGCGAAGCTCATCCGTTCAATCCCGCTTCCGGCGGCCTGGGTTCAACTGTGTGATGAGAGCCGAGGCAGCGAAACGGACCTCCTCATCATAGTCATCCTTCAGCACCAGGAGCTCCGGTCCGAAGAATTGCGGCCCGGTCTTGGCCGCCAGGTCAAGTGCCAGACTTTTGACCGCCGGTTCGGGGTCGCCAAGTCCGGATTTTATCACATCGACGGCGCTTGAGGTTCGGAAACTGCCGCAGACACCCAGCGCGGTCATTTTCATGTCGGCGTCGAGCCGGCCAAAGCTCCCCGCTATGAAAGATGCGGCCTCGTCGAGCACTTTTGCTGGTAAGGGATTGGGATCGTTTTCCTGCATGCCTTGTATCAATGAAATGACGAGCATTGCCGGGACAGCCAAGTCGCCGGCCCGTCGCGCGTGCGCAATGGCGATTGGGATGACTCTCTCGGGATATTTCTTGAGCTCGGAGAGGATTGCGCTGTCCACTGATTCACTCATC